>NZ_SMYJ01000031.1:0-166249 GCF_009720285.1 Bradyrhizobium sp. BR2003 | reverse complement strand
GCCAGTCCGGATGAACCAGCCGCGCATCTGGTGCCAGCGCATCCGCCATGGTCAATACTGCGGGGAGCTGCTCGATCTCCACGTCGATCGCCGCGAGCGCGGCCTGCGCCTGCGCCAACGTGACGGCTGCGACCGCGGCAAGCGGTTCGCCGTCGTAGCGAATGACATCGCGGGCGAACAGCGGGTGATCCGCGATGCCGATGCCGATCATGCCAGGTGCATCCGCCGCCGTCGCGATCGCTCGTACCCCCGGCATGCGGGCAGCCCTCGACGTGTCGAGACGAATGATACGGCCCGAGGGCACGCCGGCGCGCAGCACCGCGGCGTGCAGCACGCCCGGCAGATATCGATCGATGGTGTAGCGCGTGCGGCCACGCAGCTTGTCGGCGGCGTCCCGCCGGCGCAGATCCATCGTCGCGGAAACGTCGGACATGCTTGCGCCTCCCGATTATGCCTTGGCCAAGGCGAGCAGCGTCGCCTCGACGATGCGTTCGTATCCCGTGCAGCGGCAGATGTTCCCGGTCAGTGCCGCCCGGATATCGTCACGGGTGGCGTCAGGCCGGGTCGTCAAGAGATGCGTCAGGCTCACCACCATGCCGGGAAAGCACATGCCGCATTGGACCGCATCGCTGGCCTCGAGGGCCGCCTGGATGCGGTTCAGTTCGCCGTGAGGAGCAAGGCCTTCGACGGTGCGGATGTCGCGGCCATCGGCCAGCGCGGCGGGCAGCAGGCACGATGGCGTCGGCTCGCCGTCGACCAGCACCATGCAGGCACCGCAAAAGCCTTCGCGACAGACCGGTTTCGCGCCGGTCAGATGCATCTCCTCGCGCAGAATGTCGATCAGCGGCGTGGCGGGATCGGCCACCGAGGAAAGATGATCGCCGTTCACGGTCAAGTTGAATCCCATGTCGATCCTCACCAGTTCAGGAACCAAGCGCTGCGATCGCAGCGCGGCGGACGAGGCCGGGTAGCACGCTGACCCGATACCAGGCCGGGGCATCAACGCTGTCGCGACAGGCGAACTCGTCCACCAACGCGGCCGCGGTCTGCGCGGCCTCCGCCGCATCGAGCGGACGTCCGATCAGCGCTGCCTCGAGCCGCTCCCAGCGGCGTGCCACCGGCTCGACTGAGCCGACCGCGACGCGCGCCGCCTGGACACGGCCCGCGGCATCGATGCTGACCGACAGGCTGACGATGGCGACCGGGTAGTCACCCGATTTGCGCAGCGGCAGGCGGGCATGGGCGCCTCTGCGCGCCGCCCGCGGCAAGATGATCCGCGTCACCAGATGACCGGGGGAAAGGGATGATCGGACCTTCAGGAAATGCGCCAGGCCGATGCGCTCGCGGCCGTCGCGGGCAGACATTTCGACTTGGGCATCGAGGCAGAGTAGCGCCGGCACGCAATCCGCGGCGGCGAATTCCGCCGTCGCAAGGTTGCCGCCGATCGTTGCCATCGCGCGGATCGCGGGATTGGCGGAGCGGCCGGCGGCGTCGACCAGGACCGCGAATTCCGCATGATCGGCCAGGGCCGCCGCGAGTGCCGCATGCGTAACCGCCGCGCCGATCTCGATTGCATCGCTGTCGATACTGATCGTGGTCAGCTCGGCGATCTTGCCGATCGCGACATAGTGGGGCTTCAGCCGCTCGTGGCGGATCGGTGACCGCATGATCCATGTGCCGCCCGCAAAGGCAGCGCCGGCCGCGCCGAATTCGCTCAGTGCGTCGAGTGCGGAAGCGAGCGAGGGCGCGACGTAGATCGACGCAGGTGCATCGTGCGTCTCGCCAGCGACGCTCTGCATGGGAGAACCCGTCGTCATCGGCGCCGCTCCAGTCGCAGGCGATCGAGCAGAACGCCGACGATGACGATCGCGCCGAGCACGACCATCTGGACGTATCCGTCGATCCGGGTGAGGTTCATGCCGTTGGACAGAATGGTGATGAACAGGGCGCCGAGCACTGCGGTGCCGACCCCACCGCGCCCGCCCGCCAGGCTCGTTCCGCCGACCACAGCGCCGGCAATCGCCTGCAGTGAAAGCGCTCCTCCGAGGTTCGGTTCGCCCGATCCGGTCCGCGCCGTCATCATGATCGCGCCGAGCGCCGCAAGCCCGGAGCACAGCACATAGGTCGCGATCAGAGTACGCTTGACCGGCAGGCCGGCGACCGCCGCTGCGCAAGGGTTGGTGCCGATGAGGTAAAGCGAACGGCCGAACACCGTCCGTGTCAGGGTCCAATGGAGCACGGCGCCGACGCCGACCGTGATTGCGATGGCCGCCGGGATACCGAAGACGCTGCCGCCGTAGAAAATCTGCGAGAACGGCGCCGGCACGCCTTGCACGGGCCGTCCGGACGACAGCGTGGTCGCAATCCCGATCGCGATATTGTAGCTGCCGAGCGTTGCGACGAAGGGGTTGACCCCGAGCAGCGCAATAACCACGCCGTTGAAGAGGCCGCACGCGGTGCCGAGCAGGAAACCGGCAGCGAGCCCGGCGAGCAGCACGGCGCCTGTACCATGGCCCGACGCCGTGGCGCCGGCCATCGCCAGCGCGGTGCCGACGCTCACCATCGATACGGTCGGGCCGAGTGCGAGGTCGAAGCCGCGCGTCAGGATCACCACGGTCTGGGCCATCGCGAACAAGGCCAGATAGCTGGCCTGCTGCGCGATGTTGAGCAGGTTGGCCGGCGACAACACGCCACGGTCGACCGCGGCGAAGCCGAGCAACAGCGCCACTAACGCGGCCGGCAGAACTGCGCTCCAGAGCCAGCGACCCGGCGCCAATTTCGGGCGGCCCGCGCTCTTGGCGGCGACGGACAATTCGAGGTCAGACACGAGCCTTGCTCCGTCGGCTGAGTTCGTCCAGCGCCACGGCTGCGACCATGATGACGCCGAGGAAGACCGGCTGCAGCCGGGAGTCGACGTGCAGGAGGTTGAGCGCATTGCCCAGGATGGTCAGGAACAGGGCGCTGATGGCGACGATTTCGATGCGCCCGACGCCGCCGCGCAAGCTCACGCCGCCGATCACAGCGGCCGCGATCGATTGCAGCATCATCCGGTCGCCGCCGAAGCTCGCCTGGCCGGAGCCGACCTGCGCGGTCAGCAGGACGCCAGTTAATGCCGCGAGCATGCTCGAGACAACGTAGGTGCCGACGACGTGGCGCTGGATCGATACGCCCGACACGATGGCCGCATCGACATTGCCGCCGATCGCGTAGACGTAACGGCCGAACAGTGTGCGCCGCTGCGCAAACACCATCACGATGATGATGACCAGCGCGACGTGGACGGCGGTCGGCAGGCCGAGCGCCTGGGCGCGCCCAAAGCCCTTCACGAAGATATCGGGCATGCCGTAAACCGGGATTCCGTTGGTGATCATCAGGCCGACGCCCGCAGTCGCCGACATCGTGCCCAGGGTCACCACGAAGCCGGATACCTTGAGCTTCGCCACGCAGAAGCCGTTGACGAGCCCGACCACGGCCCCGGAGCCGAGTCCGGCCGCCATCCCGCTGGCAATGATGAGGGCGTTGTTGCCGGGAAACGCGATGGCTGCGGCGGCCATGGTCTTGGCGGTCACGACGCTCGCAAGCGCCACGACGGCGCCGACCGAAAGATCGAAGCCGCCCGCGATGATGACCAGCGCCTGACCGCAGGCGACGATCGCGAGCAGCGACGCGTTGCGCAGGATATTGAGGATGTTGATGATACCGTAGAACTGCGGATCGACCGCCGACATGCCGGCGACGAGCAAGACCAGCAGTGCCGGCAGGAACCCGACACGGCCTGCGATCGATCGCAGGCCGATCGCGCCTGGCGGGTTCGCGGTGACCAGCGCGGTGTTCACGCGACCTCCGCGGCGAGATGGTCGCGAAAGAAGCTCGACAGCACGTTCTGCTCGGTCTTCTCGGCGCCCTTCAGCTCGGCGGCGATGCGGCCGTGATGCATGACGTAGAGCCGGTTCGACAGCGCCAGAACCTCCGGCAATTCCGACGAGACCACGATCACGGCGGCGCCGGCCTCGACCAGGCGCTTCATGAACTGGTAGACCTCGAGCTTGGCGCCGACGTCGATCCCGACGCTCGGCTCGTCGAACAGGAACACGGTCAGTTCACGCGTGAGCGCGCGTGCCAGCATCACTTTTTGACGGTTGCCACCGGACAGCGCGCCGACGCTCCTTTCGATGTTCGGCGGCCTCAGCTGCAACCGCTCCATGATGTCCGCGATCGTGGCGCGTTCGGCGGCCTGCCGCAGCACGCCGAAGCGCGCGAACGCGGGCAGGTCGAGGACCGTCATGGATGCGTTCTCGCGGATCGGACGGGATAGCGCGAGCCCTTCAGCAACGCGGTTGGCAGGAAAATAGGCGATGCCGCGCTTGAGGCTTTGCCTGGGGGCCCGGAATTCGTAAGGCAGACCGTCGATCCGGATCACGCCCGATGCCGTGGGTTCGATGCCGTAGGCCGCGCGGATCAGCTCCGATTTGCCGCAGCCGACGAGACCTGCGATGCCGGTGATCTCGCCGGCGCGGGCATGGAAATTCACCTCCTGAACGCTGCCGTCGGCGAGCGTCAGGTTTTCGATGTCGACCATCACCTTGTCAGGCCGGTGGGCGATGGTCGGGAACAGCAGGTCGATCCTGCGGCCGGTCATCAGCTCCACCAGCTCGCCGTCGGTCGAGCCGGCAGCGTCGAGGGTCTGGATGTGGCGGCCGTCGCGCAGCACCGTCACACGGTCGGCAAGGGCGCGGATTTCGCGCATGCGATGCGAGACATAGATCAGCCCGACATTCTGGCTCTTCAGGCGCGCGATCAGCTCGAACAGCCGTCCGGTCTCGCGCTCCGTCAACGAGGCGGTCGGCTCGTCAAGGATCAAAAGGCGGACGCGGCCGAGCAGGGCCTTGGCGATTTCGGCCATCTGCTGGTGCGCGCGGGAGAGATCGTCGATCCGTTGCGCCGGATCGAGATCGAAGCCGAGCTCGTCGATCAGCGCCCTGGCGCGCTTGCGCATCTCGCGTGAGCGCAGCACGCCGCCATGCGTGACCTCGCGGCCAAGGAACAGGTTCTCTTCCACCGTGAGGCTCGGAATGAGCGAGAACTCCTGAAAGACCGGGCTGATGCCGATCACGCGGGCTCGCTGCGGCGTGAGATGGTGGATCTCCTCGTCGCCAAAATGAAACGTGCCTTCGTCCGGCGGAAACGTTCCCGAGATGACATTGATCAGGGTCGATTTGCCGGCGCCGTTCTCGCCGAACAGGACATGAAGCTCGCCGGCACGAACGTCGAGGTCGACCCGGTCGAGCGCGCGAACGCCGGTGAAGCGCTTCGATATCCCCCGCAATCGAAGCAGAGGCTCGGCAGGCTTCGGGTCGATCTCGACATCCATCCGCGTCTCCGTTGGGCCGTGAGCAACACGGGTGGGAGCAGGTGCTCCCACCCGGCACCATTCGTGAGCGGCTTACTTTGCCTTGACCGAATAGACCGGCGTCCAACTCGCCGGCGCCAGCACGAGGTCCATCTGCAATTTCGGTACGGTAGTCTTGTCGATGACCGCGGCGATCGGCTGGACAAGGCTCATGACCGGCTTCTTCTCGATGAGACGCACCGCCTGATCGATCGCGATGGCGCCTTCGCCGACCGGATACTGGGTTGCGAACGCGAGGATGTCGCCGCGATTGAGCGCGTCGAGCATGGCCTGGTTTTCGTAAGACGATACGATCTTCAGGTCGCTTCGGCCGGCCTCGGCAACGGCGCCGATGGCGGCTTCAGCGGTGGGGGCGGTGCCCCAGATCACATTCATGCCGGGATAGGCCTGCAACGCGTCCTGAAGGAGCTGAAGCTGCACGGCGACGCCGGAGTCGCCGAATTTCTCGGCCAGAATCTTGGCGTTCGGGTTCTTGGCAACGGCCTTCTTGAAGCCTTCGTTGAACGATTCCGCCCAGCCAGAGCCGGCCGGACCGGGGAACGTCACGATGTTGAGCTTGTCGCCGGGCTTGGTTTGCGCCAGCAGGCCGGCGCCGGTGACTTCGCCCATGGCGACGAAGTCGACGTAGTTGGCCGCGGGCAGCGCATTCGGCGGCAGCGGGTTGGTGACGCCCACGACCGGCACGCCCTTGGCCTTGGCTTCCTCGAACTTCTTGCTGAGGCCTGCGCCGGAGATGGCGCCAACGATGATGGCATCCGGTCCGCTCGCCATGCAGTCATCGAATTGCGACAGCTGTTTCGGCAGGTTCTCGTAACCTCCGGCCTCGTAGAGGTTCATGTTGACGTTCATCGCCTCGGCCTGTTTGACGATGCCATAGGCGACGGCGACCCAGAAACTGTCCTTCATGTGCGGAAACAGAACGCAGAGCCTGTAGGGCTTCTCGGCCTTCGGCAGCGGCGTGTACTCGGCCGGCTTCGGTGTGCCGGACGACGCGTCGTAGACCTTCATCGGAAACCACGGCGTCTCGGCCGCGGCCGGCGCGACCGCAGCGGCAAGGGCGAGGCCTGCGGCAAGGCCAAGCGCGCGGCGGATCGGCCAAACTCGATTGGAAGAAAGGCACGTCGTACTCCTCATAGCACAATCCTCATGGCTCGAATGGAAGTGGAGGGGCGATGTCGGATCCAGTCCTTTGTGAACGCTCTGTGCCGCCTGCCGGCGGCGCGGCCGGCGATGGCAATCAGCCTGCTTTCCACGTTGCGACCGAGCGCCGCTCGAACACTTCGCGGAACTGGCGCGTGGATTCGGGAAGCAAGGCACCGGTGCCCCAATCGAGGATCACCGCGTGCTTGCGGATCGCGTCGAGCGCGTCGATTGCCCCGCTGCGATAGCGTTGCGCCACCAGCTCCGGATCGAGCCGGACATTGGCAACGCGCTCGGAGCGGATCTTCGCGCGGAGCGCCTCGGTCGCGACCTTGTCGACCTCGTAGTTGCAGAGCTCGGCGTCGATGGTGTGCACCACGACGCCATAGTCCTTGGCGGCACGCTCGACCGAGACATAGTCGTCCTTGATATCCTCGATGACGAGGTTCGGATCGCGCTCCAGCGGATCGCCAAACCCGCCGCCGCCGGCGGTCGGACGCGAGAAAGTGTCGCCTTCGCCGATCGGGACGTCCGAGAAGATCGAGCCGAGCCGCTCCTCGGCCGTGCTGCCGGCGCGCTTCAGGGTCAGGCCGTGCGGCATCGACGGCAGGCCGCCCTCGATGCCCCACACGATCGCACGCTCGCGATCGCAAATGTAGGAGATCACGGTTTTCTCGGCCTGAAGCATCCGCGACGTCTTCACCACGCCGGCGCCGCCGCGCCACTTGCCCGGGCCGGGAGAGTCCTTGAGGATCTCGCATTCCGTGGTCAGGATCGGGTTGGCGCGCTCCTGGCCCTCGACCGGCTGCGACATCAGGCCGGTGCCGAAGCAGGCGGTCGTGACATTGCTGCCATCCTTGCCGTTGCGCCCGCCCCAGCCGCCGGGCAGCCAGTCATAGAACATGAAGATCGGCTTGTCGGAGCTGCGGGCATCGAGCCCGCCGGTGAGCAGATATTCAAGATTGAACGCGCAAGCGAGCGCGCGCTCCGGCATCAGCTTCGACCACATTTCGTAGATCGAGTTCATGATCTTCTCGAACGGCATCAGAAAGCCGGTGACCGCGATCGGCCATTTGGCGTCGACGATGGAGCCTTCTGGGGCGATGATCTCGAAGCAGCGGTAGAAACCGGAATTGAGCGGCAGATCGGGGAAGAAGGTCTTCATGCCGGCCGCGACGGCGGAAAAGGTCGCGCCGAACGCCGAATTGTAGATCGAGCCGATGGTCGGATGGCTGCCGGTGAAGTCGTAAATCGCGCGGTCGCCCTTGATCGTCATCTTGATGCGGATCGGGATCATGCCTTCGCCGCCGGCCGGATCGCGGTCGATGAAGTCGACCGTCTCCCATTCGCCGTCTGGAAGCGCTGCGATGCGTTGACGTGCCGAGCGTTCGACATAATCCTGCACGGCGGCAAGCCCCGTCTCGACCGTATCGCGGCCATATTTGCCGACCAGGCGCAGGATCTCGCGTTCGCAGACGGCCGTCGCTTCGGCCTGTGCCTGGATATCGCCGATGATCGAGGCCGGATCGCGCGTATTCGAGGCGATCAGATGTGCGACGTCCTTGCGCAAGCCGTTCTTGTCGAACAGCCGGACCGGTGTGATACGCAGACCTTCGCGGAACATCTCGCGGGCGGCGACGTCGAACGATCCCGGCACGCTGCCGCCGACGTCGGACCAATGTCCGTTGGACTGGCTGAAGGCGATGATCTTGCCGTCGGCGAAGATCGGACGGATCAGGCGGACGTCGGAGAAGTGCGTGCCGCCGGCATAGGGATCGTTGATGGCGAAGACGTCGCCCTCATGCATGTCGCCTTCGAAATGGCGCATGACATCCTTGCAGGTGAAATGCAGCGTGCCGACGTGGACGGCGATATCCTGGTTGCCCTGTGCCGCGCATTCGCCGTTGGCGTCATGTAGCGCGCTGGAGAAATCGCGATTGTAGATGACGAAGGAGTAGCACGTCCTCAAGACCTGCTCGCCCATCTGGTCGACGCTGGTGATGAAGGAGTTCTTCAGAACCTCGAAGGTCACGGGGTCGAGCGGGAGAGCTCCGGCCATGGTTCACTCCTTCACGCGGATGATGATGTTGAGATACTTGTCGACCTCGGCGCTGGCGCCGGGCGCAACGACGGTGGTGGCATCGACCTGCTCGATGATCGCGGGGCCTTGAAAAGAGAAGCCGCAGGGCAGGTCGTCGCGCCGATAGACAGGTGTGTCGAGCCCGCTGCCCTCGAACCAGACCCTGCGGCGGCTGACCGGCTCGGGGCCAGCGCCGGTCGGCTCGTGGACGGCAAACTCGGCCTTGGGGACCACCCCCACTGCCTTCAGATTGAGACGGAAGAAGCTGACCGGTGCGCTGTCGCGGCGGAAATTGTACTCGCGCTGATGCTCGGCATGGAAGCTCTGCACCAGATCGGCGATCGCGCCGATCGGCCGCGGCGCGTTGACGGCAAGCGAACGCCACTGGCCGCGATACATCATGTCGATCGAGCGCTGCAGCACGATGTCCTGCTGCATGACGCCCTCATGGGTCAGCCGCGCGAGCGCGGCTTTCTCGAGCTCCGCGAACTGCGCCTCGATCTCGGTGGCGTCGGCCTCGGCGGCGTCGACCATGCAGCTTTGCGAAAAATCGTGCTGCATGTCGACGAGCAGGCAACCGAGCGCCGAGGTCACGCCGGGATTGAGCGGTACGATCACGACGGGAATCGCCAGCTCACGTGCGACGTCGACCCCATGCAGGGCACCAGCGCCGCCGAAGGCCACCAGCGCAAAATCGCGCGGATCGTAGCCGCGACTGATCGAGATCAGCCGCACCGCATCCGACATGTTGGCATTGGCGACTTTGACGATTGCATCTGCGGCTTCATGCAGGCCGAGGCCGAACGGCTTGGCGACGCCGCCCTCGACCGCTTGCCGCGCCAGCTCGGGATCAAGCTTGACCTTGCCGCCGGCGAGATCGGTGCCAAGCCGGCCGAGCGTCACATTGGCATCGGTGTTGGTCGGTTGCGTATTGCCGTTGCCATAGCAGGCCGGTCCCGGATAGGCGCCGGCCGATTGCGGGCCGTTGCGCAGCGAGCCGGCCGGATCGGTCCAGGCCAGCGAGCCGCCGCCGGCACCGATGGTGAGCACCTCGATCGATGCGAAGCGGATCGGATAGCCGAACTCGATGTGCCAGTCCTTGGTGATCCGCGACTGGCCCTCATAGGCCAGCGATACGTCGGTCGACGTGCCGCCCATGTCGAGGCCGATCGAATTGGGGAAACCGCAAAGACCGGCGATATGGCGGCTGGCGATGGCGCCGGCGGCGATGCCGGAGCCGGCAAGGCGCGCCGCGAAATCCTTCACGCTCGCCGGCGTCATCACGCCGCCGCCGGTGTGCAGCAGCAGAAGATCGCGGGTGTAGCCCTCGTCTGCTAGGCGTTCGCCGAGCCGGCTCGTGTAGTTGACGACGACCGGGCTCACCACGGCATTGGCGACCGTCGTCGAGAACCGCTCGTGCTCGAAGATTTCGGGAAGCACCTGCGAGGAGATCGAAACCGGAATGTCGGGCATCTCGGCCAGCAGAATATCGCGCATCGCGCGCTCGTTGGCGCCGTTGAGGTAGGCGTTCATGAAGCACACCGCGACTGCGGCGACGCCGCGACGCTTGAGGATGCGTGCGACGCTGCGCGCGGCTTCGACGTCGAGCGGTTCGATCACCGTGCCGGCAGCATCGACGCGTTCGGGCACGGTGAGGCGGTCGCGCCGCGGCACATAGGGCCGGACCACGTCCTTGTAAGTGTCCCAGAGGTCTTCCTTGTTGGCGCGCCGGATCTCGATGACGTCACGGAACCCTTTGGTCGCGACCACTGCGGTGCGCGGCAGGCGGCGCGTGATCAGCGCGTTGGTGGCAATCGTGGTGCCGTGCGAGAATAGCGCCACCTTGGACAGGTCGATGCCGGCCTTGGATACGCCGCCCATGATGCCTTCGATCGGGTCGCGCGTGGAGGAGGTCTTCTCGATGCGCACGAGACCGGTCTTCTCGTCCATGATGCAGATGTCGGTGAAGGTGCCACCGACATCGACGGCCACACGAAGGTTCTGCGCCATGCCTCTTCCTTTCGAACGAGCGTTTCGCCGATCTTAGTCAGAGCGGCGGCTTCCGTTCTTGACGCTGAGCGCAGGAAGATTTGTGCGAGAGAGCGAACCCTGCCGGTGCCCATACATGCCCAGACCGGCGGCGGTGTGCCTAAGAATCGATCATCAGACCAGTCTTCAGGAGTTGGCTGTGCGCGAAATGGCGCGGGCCTCGCTCGGGGTGCATCCGAACCGGCCGCGATAGTTGCGGCTGAACTGCGCCTGGTCGGCAAAGCCCCATTGATAGGCGATTTCCGAAATGCTCTTGCGGCAGTTCGCATCGCGCAGCAGGGCGTCGCACATTGAAAGGCGCTGGTTGCGGATGTAGGCGCAGACGGTCAGACCTTCGCCCTCGAAAATCTGGTGCAAATAGCGCAGCGAGATGCCGCAGCCGTCGGCAATCATCTGCGGCGTGAGCCGCATATCGTCGAGGCGGGCACGGATGAACTGCTCGCAACGCAGCAAATGGCCGTTGCGCACGGAGGACGAGTGTCCGGTCAACACACGGTCGTCGGATTCGATGGCCATCGCGAGCAGCTCGATCAGGTGCTTGCCCATCATCGTGCGCGCCGTCTCGTCCATTTCCTCGATCCGTTCACCGGACAGGCGCAGCGTGTCGACAAACAGCGCGCCGACGCTGCGGCTGGCGTCGAATTGCAACGTGGCGAGGCGCTCGGGCCGGGAAATGCGGGCGCGCAGCACTGCGCTCGGGATCTTCAGACACCACAGCGCCGTCGGCTCCTGATGGCTGAACTCGTAGGGTAGGTGGCTACGTTCGATCAGGAACGCGCCCGGCCGGCAATGCACCACCTTGCCGTCCTGCTCGAAACGGATTTCGGCGAGCTCGGGCACCGTGATCAGGAATGACTCTTCACGCTCGCTCAGGAGATGCCGCTCGTGTCGCTTGTACAGCAGGCCGTTGGCAATGTTGCGGGACACCGAGACAGGGCCCATCGACCAGGCGCCGAGGCGCGCATTGAAGTCGCGCGTGCTCGGGAAGCGCAGGTCGAGCGAGTAATAGGTCTTCGAGACGACCTCCTGCCAGTACTGGCGGCGGGTCTGCAACGGGATGTCGTTGGTCGTGTACGTGACTTGCATGTCTCACTCCCGCCGCCGGCTGTGCCTCCGGTCGTCGTGTCCCCGGATAAAGTTTGGCGAGGACAGCCGGACGGCGTCAAGTCGAATAAAAACGGAAACTGATATTCTAGATTTCGATGGCCTCTTCGGCCTGGTGCCGGTGATCGATGTGGACGGGGGGCCTGGCCGGCCCGACGCCGGCAACCGCAAAGCGCATGAAATCGCGGAAAGCCATGGCAGCCTCCGATGGCTTGGTGTCGCGACGCCAGGCAAGACCGATGTCCATGCTGGGCACCTCGTCCTCGATGACGCGGGTCTCGATCCGCTGCCCCTCCAGCGACCACGGCCGGTAGATCAGGTCGGACAGAATGGCGATTCCCATGCCGCCGGCGACCATGGAGCGGACGGCTTCGACCGAGGAGGTGCGGAACACCGTCTTCGGTTCGAGTGAGGCGTTGTTCCAATAGCGCATCGAGGTGTGCTTGGCCTCGTCGACCGTGAGCATGACGTAGGGATAGGTCGCGACGTCAGCGAGGTGGACCCGCTCGGCACGGGTCAGGGGATGCTCGGGCGCAAGCCACAGCCGGCGCGGCGATCGCAGCAAGGTCTCGCTGGTGAGCATGGCGTTGTCGCGCAGGTTCGAGACCAGCATCACCGCGAGGTCGAGCGCACCATCGACGAGTGCGCGCTCGAGCACGTCGCGCGGCGCCTCGAACAGCTCGATCGTGATTCCGGGGAAACTCGCCTTGAAGCGCATCTGATGACGCGGCAGGAAGTAGCCCGACACGGTGTAGGTGACGCCGACGCGGATCGTCCCGAACAGAGGGCCGGCGGACATCTGCGTGTCGCGCACCGCCTCGGCGACGGCGGCGAGGATTTGACGACCCTGGGAGAGGAAGCGGCTGCCCTCCATGGTGACGGTTACGCCGTTCGGCGCGCGCTCCAGCAAGCGGGCGCAGACGGTGGCCTCGAGCTGCTGGATCGCCGCGGTGACCGCGGATTGCGAGACGTTGAGATCGATGGCCGCCTGGCTGATCCGTCCGGTCTCGGCGGCGGCGACGAAGTAGCGGATCTGTTTCAGAGAAACGGACATCGCGGTTGTTCCGATGTTTGCATAACTCATGAGCAGTGTTTCTCAGCCCGGAGATTTCCGCTGCAACTCTCGTGCCGTCCGGCGGACAGCACGCCGTGGTACCGACCTCAGATGTGCGAGCGCGCAACCGACAGCCACAGGTTTAGGCTTGACCATGCGCGATCGCGTCAGCGCCGGCGGCCGAGGTCCGTTGGCAGATGCGGCGCGCTCCTGGCGATTACGCCATGGCGCTGCGAAGCTTGCCCAGCAGCTCGGTCCGGCTCCTGCGTGCCGCAAGCGCCTGATCCATGTCGACCTTGACGAACTTCACCGGCGTGTTGGGCTGCAGCTGGCCGATCAGATCCATGTCCGCGGCGATCACGGTGCCGACCATGAAGTAGCCGCCGCCGGATACGGCGTCGCGATGCAACACAATCGGCTCAGTGCCGCCGGGAACCTGGATCGAGCCGTAGGGATAGCAGGCATCGGTGATGTTGGACGGATCGGAGCCGGCGCCGAACGGCGGTTCGCGCGGAACGAACTCGAGCGGCTTGCCACCCTTGAAGCGGTAGCCGATCCGGTCCGCTTCCGGCGCGACCTTCCAGGTGTCGGAGAAGAACCCGTTGCCGGCGGCCTCGGTGATCCGGTGCCAATAGAGGCCGGGCATGGCGCGCAGCTCCGTCGGCATTCCCGCCGGTTGCCCGCGTAAATCGTTGGCGACGGTGCGGCCGTCCTTGACCGTCACGCTGGCGTGGCCGACCGGCAATTCGTCGCCGGCCTCGAGCTTGCGGCCCTTGAAGCCGCCGAGCGCGCCGAGTGCGTAGGTCGATCGCGAGCCGAGCACCACCGGCACATCGATGCCACCGGCGACCGCGATGTAGCCGCGTGCACCTCGCTTGAGGAAGTCGAAGGAGAGAATCTGGCCGCGCTTCACCTTGAAGCTGGTCCAGGTCTCGCGCGGCTCGCCGTCGAGTTTCGGCGGCAGCTCCGCGCCGGTGATGGCGATCGTGGCGTCCTCGGTGAATTCGAGCTCGGGCCCCATGAACACTGCTTCAAGCACGGCTGCACCTGCATCATTGCCGACGAGCAGATTTGCGGCGACCAGCGCGTGACGGTCCATGCCGCCGGAGAGCGGGATGCCGATGTGATAATAGCCGGGACGTCCGAGGTCCTGGACGGTGGTCGCAAGACCCGGCTTCAAAACCCTAACGGCCATGGAGAACTCCATCGAGCTTGCTGTTGTAGCCATCAATGTCGCGGTTGAACTCGGTCAGCGAGAACGAGACGTCGCGGATCACGGGCGCAAATCGGCCGGCGTCGACGTCGGCGACTGCAGCGTCATAGGCTGCCCGATCGATCGGTTTCCATTTCACGATGTCGCCCGGTTTGAACAGGCACATGAAGTCGCGCAAATAGCTGATGGTCTGGTTTGGATCGTAGATCGGCATCGGCGTGATGCCGAACATCTGGTAACCGCCGGCGCCGCGCACCGAATAGATGCAGCTGAAACAGCCGCCATGCCCGACGGTGAGCTTCGGCGTATCCGTGCGCGGGCGCAGATATTTCGGGGCCTGAAGCTGCCGCTTGCGCTCGACCATCTGGTAGAGGAAGGGCAGGCCGGCGACGAAACCGACCATCGAGACGAACCAGGGCGCGCTGGAATGCGCCTTGATGAAGGCATCGACGCTGTCGAGGCCGTTGATCCGCGCGGCGTATTCGAGGTCGGTGCCGTCGGGATCCTGGTGACGCTCGCGGAAGCGCATCAAGGTCTCACGGGTCCAGGGATCGTTGTAGAGCACGGGAATCTCGATGATCCGCGTCTTGATCACCGGTTCCGATTTCTCGGATGCGGAATCCAGCCGTTTCAGCTCGGCGAGGAGATCGTCCGGCTTGATCCGATCCGGATCGAACTTGACCTGATAGGACGCGTTCGCCGGGCAGATCTCGGTGACGCCCTTGATTCTGGCGTCGCGCACCGCATTGGTGATGAACAGGCTCTTGAAAAAGGCCTCGAGCGACATTGCCTCGCCGACCTCGGCGAAAATGTGCTCATCGCCGCCGAAGGAAAATCGAGTTTGCATGCTAGCGGCCTCCTGTTGCTGACGGGGCGGATTCTCTCGCCATCATGAGGCGACCTTCGCGGCTGATGGCGGCTGAGCGGGGGCGAGGGCGGCGGCATGGGACTCAAGCCATGGTTCGAGCCATGCCGTATGGAAGCGTCCAGCCTTCACGTCGGCGTCGCGGGTCAGCGCCTGGTGCAGGGGCTTGGTCGTAAAAATGCCTTCGACGCTGAGCTCGGCAAGCGCGCGCTCGAGTTTCTTCATGGCGCTCGGCCGATCCTTGTCGTGCACGATCAGCTTGCCGAGCAGGCTGTCGTAGAAGGGAGGCACCGTGTAGCCCTGATAGAGCATGCTGTCGAAGCGAACGCCGTCGCCGACGGGCAGGCTGAGCGCGCTCACGGTGCCCGGGTTCGGCAGGAAATTTCTGGCAGGATCCTCGGCGTTGATACGGACCTCGATCGAATGGCCGCTGACGCGCATCTCGTTCTGGCTGATGCGCAGGCGTTCGCCGCCGGCGATCTGGATCATCTCGCGGACGAGGTCGATGCCCGTGATCATTTCCGTCACCGGATGCTCGACCTGGATGCGGGTGTTCATCTCCAGGAAGTAGAATTCGCCGGAGGCGTCGTCGTAGAGATATTCGAGCGTCCCGGCGCCGCGATAATTGACCGCTCGGGCGAGTACCACGGCCGAGGTGCAGAGCCTCTCCCGCACGGCCTGGGTGAGGGAGGGCGAGGGGGCTTCTTCCCACACCTTCTGTCGGCGGCGCTGCAACGAGCATTCGCGTTCGAAGCAATGGATCACGTCGCGTCCGTCGCCGAGCACCTGCACCTCGATATGCCGCGCGCCTTCGATCAGCTTTTCGACGTAAAGTCCGCCGTCGCCAAAGGCCGCGAGCGCCTCGGCCTGTGCCTGCGGCATCAGGTGTTGAAACTCCTCAGTCGACCGCGCGATGCGGATGCCGCGTCCGCCACCTCCGGCGGCAGCCTTGATCATCACGGGGAAGCCGGTTTTCTCGACCAGCGCGAAGGCCGCTTCCGCCGACTCCAGCCGCCCCTGGCTGCCGGGGACGGTCGGCACGCCGGCTGCGGCGGCGGCCTCGCGTGCCGCGACCTTGTCGCCCATCAGCCGGATCGATTGCGCGGTCGGGCCGACAAAGATCAATCCCGCCGCTTCGACAGCGGCGGCGAACTCGGCGTTCTCGGCCAGGAAGCCGTAGCCGGGATGGATGGCGTCGGCGCCAGTGCCCCGCGCCGCGGCGAGGATGGCCGCCTGGTTGAGATAGGATTTCGACGCTTGCGGCGGACCGATATCGATCGCTTCGTCGGCGAGCCTGACCGCAAGCGAGTCCTGGTCGGCCTTGCTGTAGACCTGCACGGTTGCAATGCCGAGATCGCGCGCCGCGCGGATGATGCGCACCGCGATCTCGCCGCGATTGGCAATGAGGAGCTTCTTGATCGCCATGGCTGGTCGGAGAGCCCTAAACGTCGATTTCGGCGATCGGCTGGCCTGCCATCACGGCATCTTCATTTTCGGCCAGGAAGCGGACGATCTTGCCGGCGATGCCGGCTTTCACCTCGTTGAACGATTTCATCACCTCGATAAGCCCGATCGTGTCGCTCTCGGCGACGGCGTCGCCGTCGTTCTTGTAGACCGGCTTGTCGGGCGCGGGCTTGCGATAAAAGATGCCTGGGAGCGGCGAGAAGATCTGCTGCGTTGCCATTGTTTCCTCGTGGTGTATTGGTTCGTTGCCGCGACGGTTCAGCGCGCGGTGAGATAGGGGCGTACCGCCTCGCGGACGGCCTCGGCGATGGCGACGGCGTTCGGCGTGTCGGAGTGGATGCAGATCGAATCGGAGCCAACCACGATGTCGTTTCCAGCCACCGTGCGCGTCTTGCCTTCATTGACCGCCCTTGCGCATCGGGTGGCGGCGTCGGTCGGATCCTTCGCCTCGTGCTCGCGGGTGATAATCAGGCTGCCGTCGGCATTGTAGTCGAGGTCGGCATAGTATTCGGCGACGAAAACATGACCGCGCCGCTCGTAGACCTTCTGGTGCAGCGTTCCCTTCATGCCGAGCAGCGGCACCTTGTAGACGTCAGCGGCATCAGCCACGGCTTCGGCGATCTCCTCGCTACGCGATGCCATGCCGTAAAGTGCGCCATGCGGCTTGATGTGATTGAGCGCCATGCCTTCGGCATCCAGGAAGGCCTTGAGTGCACCGATCTGATAGAGCAGGCAATTGGCCAGCTCCTCGCGGTCGATCTTCATCTCCCGGCGACCAAATCCCTGCAGATCGGGCAGCGACGGGTGCGCCCCGACCTTGACGCCAAATTGCTTGGCGAGCTGCACGGTCTTGCGCATGTGATTGAAGTCGGAGGCATGAAAGCCGCAGGCGACGTTCGCGACGTCGATATGAGGCATCAATGCCTTGTCGTCGCCCATCTTGTAGAGGCCGTAGGCCTCGCCCATGTCGCAGTTGATCACGACCATCTCCTGATTTCCTTCCAACTGGCTATGCATATGACCGGCGAAGGCCGCCCCGGGGTATGACTGGCGCACCCAGGGCGGCACATTGCCGGGTTACTTGGACACCAGATAGTCGAGCGGGATCTTTTCCGAGATCGTCCACTGGTCGATCACCTGCGGCTTGCCGGCCTCGGTGTCGACGATCAGGTAACGACCCTGGTTCTGGTGGTGGATGTCCTTGGTGAAGGTGCGCGGCCCGAACAGCGTGGACTCGTTGTTCATCTTCTCGAGCTCGGCCACGACGGCTGCCGCATCGGTCGATTTGGCGCGTTCGACCGCCTTGGCCCAGACGTCGATCAGGACGTAACCCGGATAGACGTACTGGCTGGAGGGGTCACCGCCGGTGACCTCCTTGTACTTCTTGTTGAACTCGTTGACCTTCGGATTCGGATCGTCGCCATAGACCGAACCCTGCACCGGGACATAGAAGTTCGAGAGATCAGGAACTGCGTTCATCCAGTAGCTGCCGTCGACACCCGACCCGTTGAGTATCATCGACTTGATGCCGGCGGCGCGGATCTGCTTGATGGCGGAGACCGCGCCCGGCATCATCGTGCAGAGCATGATGGCGTCAGGCTCCTTCGGCAGGCTCTTGATGCGCGTGATCTGCGAGGCGATCGAGGCATCGTCGTTCTTGAAGGTGTCGCTGCCGACCAGCTTGGCCTCCTTGAGGCGCGGCAGCATCCAGTCGAAGCCGTCGCAGATGCCCTTGTTGTAGACGGTCCAGCTGTCGAGCAGCCGATAGAAGCTGCGTGCGTTCTTCTTGGTGTAGGCCCATTCCGACATGGTCGCTCCCTGCACCGGTGCCAGCACCGAAGCCGAGAACGAGAACGGGCCGACGCCGGGGATGCCGGCCTTGATCGATTCGGCGCAGAGGAAGAAGGAAACCTTGCCGGCAGCCTGCGCCTGCAGCGCCGCGGGCGCGCCAAAATCGTAGTCGCAGGAGACGATGACGAGGTCGGCACCCTGGTCGAGCACCGCAAGGCCGGCCTTGGCACCCTCGGCCTGATCGGTCTTGGTGTCGGCAAAGACGGGCTTGATCTTCTTGCCGAGCAGGCCGCCCGCCTTGTTGATCTCCTCGATCCGGATCAGCGCCGCGTCCTGCGCCGGCTTGTCATAGGCCTGCATGAATCCGGATGCAGCGGTCGCAAATCCAACAACGATCTCGTTGGCTGCCCGGGCCGGCGTGAACCAGAGCGCGGATGCTCCGGCCAAGATGCTGAGTAATGTCGTAAAGCGCATAACCCCACTCCTCCAATTGTACAAACGAGCGTCAGTGCAGTTCCTTCAGCGCGGTCCGGACCGGCTGCGTCAGGCGGCGCTGCAACGGCCATCGACGCCAGGAGAATTCCTGGTTGCGGGTCAGTCCGGTCGGCAAGTACATCAGGATCGCGATGGTGATGATGCCGATCGCGATCTCCTGGACACCGTTCGGCAGGCCGACGGTGTGACTGCCGAGGCTGATGCCCTTCTCGAGATTGCGGAACAGCTCGATCAGCACGGATATCGCGACCACGCCCGAGACGGCTCCGCTGAGGCTGTACATGCCGCCGACCACCAGCATCGACAGCGTGATGAATGTCGTCCGCAGATAGAATGCGCCGGGATTGACGATGCTCAGGAAATGCGCGTACAGCGCGCCGGCAAGCCCGATGATGAAGGCGCTGACGACGAAGGCGATCAGCCGTTCGCGGACGATATCGATCCCGGAGGCGCTGGCCGCGACCGCTTCGTCGCGCGTGGCGCGAAGTGCCAGTCCGGAGCGCGAGATCGAGTAGAGGTAGGCGATCGCGATGGCCACGGCGCCGCCGATCCATCCGGTCCAGACATTCATGGTGGGCGGAATGCCGACGATCGAACCCTGTCCGCCGGTCACCGAATCCCAGTTCGAATAGACATTGTTGATGACGCCGAGCAGGCCGAAGGTCGCAATCGAGGCGGCGATGCCCGACAGGCGCATGATGACGCGCCCGACGATCAGCGCGAACAGTGCCGCAAACAGTCCGGATATCGGCGTCGCCACCCACATCGGCAGTTGTGCGTGGAGCAGCCATGCCGGCAGGCCCTTGAGCGTGATCGACTTCATCACCGGCGGAATTGTGAGCCAGGCGGTCATGTAGGCGCCGAGGCACATGAAGCTAATATGCCCGAACGACAGCAGGCCCGAATTGCCGACGAAGACGTAGAGCCCGACCACCACCATGATGTTGATGAACATCTCGACCACGGTGCGGTTGAAGGCCCGGCTGCCGAATTGATAGGAGAGGGCGGCCATGATGAGCAGCGCCACGATCAGCACGATCGGCGTGATGATCGTTTGCCGGATGACGGACGGCCGCTGCGACATCGATCAGACCCTCTGCTTGGCGGATTTCGGTGCGAACAGACCCTGCGGCCGGACCAGAAGGACGACGATGACGGCGCCGTATACGAAGGCGTCGCGGAATACCCTGGCGTCGTGTGGCAGGGTCGCCTGGAACACGACGCTGGCCGCACCGATCAGGAAGCCGGCGGCAACGGCGCCGGGAATGCTGCCGAGGCCGCCGATCACGGTCGCGATGAACGCGATCAGCATCACGTTGGCGCCCATGCCGATGTCGGCAGTGCCGGAATTGGTCGCCAGGATCAGGCCGATCGCCGCCGCCAGCATGCCGCTGATGGCGAAGGCCAGCAGGATTACGCCGTTGGCGCGGACCCCGAGCATGCGCGCCATGATGAAATTGTCGGCGGCCGCGCGCATCTCGAGCCCGTAGCGCGTGCGCTTGAGGAACAGGACGAGGACCACCAGCACGGCCAGCGTGATGATGATGGTCACCACCTGGAGCATCGGGATGTGAGCGCCGAGGAATTCGACCGGCAGGCCGAGGCTCGGCCACAGCGTGATCGACTTCGGCCGGCTGGAAAACAGCATCAGCAGGAGATGCCGGATCACGAAGCCGAGCGCGAAGGAAGCGATCATCATCGTCGCCGGATTGGCATTGCGGAAGCGGCGGAAAACGACGATCTCCGACAGGATCGACAGCGCGGCTCCGATCAAGAGCAGCAGCGGGATCAGCAGATAGAACGGCAGCTGCCCGGCAAAGACGATCGCCGCCGCATCGATCGACGGCCACAGCATGGCGAAGACGCAAAACGCGATGAAATCGCCGTGGGCGAAGTTGACGAGCCGCATCACGCCGAAGATCAGGGCGATGCCGAGCGCACCAAGGGCGTAGAGGCTGCCGAGGCTGAGCGCATCGAAGATGATCTGCAGCAGCTCGCGCATCTCAATGATCTCCGAAGCCGAAATAGGACTGCTTCAGGCGATCATCCCTGACCATGTCGGCCGCAGGGCCCTCGAGCACGATGCGGCCGCCGCGGATCAGGACCATCCGTCCGCCCGTCATCATGGCGCGTGTCGAGCTCTGCTCGACGATCAGGAGGGTGAGCTTGCGCGTCCGCAGCCGCACCAGGATCTCGTAGACTTGGTCGATGATCTTTGGCGCAAGGCCGAGCGACGGCTCGTCGATCGCCATGATGCGGGGCGCGGCCATCAAGGCGCGGCCAATGACGAGCATCTGCTGCTGGCCGCCGGAGAGCATGCCCGCCGGGGTGTGGCGGCGCTCGGCCAGCATCGGGAATTCCTCGTAGACCTGATCCAGATCGTCGGCGATCTTCTTGCGGTCGGCACGCATGCCGGTTCCGACCTTCAGATTCTCCTCGATCGTCAGGGCGCCAAAGACATTGCGTCCCTCCGGAACCAGGGAGAATCCACGCCGGGCGATGTCTTCGGGCGCGGCACCCGTGATCTTGGCGCCATCGATCATGATGGACCCGGAGCCCGGTGGCACGACGCCTGCGATGGCGTTGAGCAAGGTCGACTTGCCGGCGCCGTTCGGGCCGGTCACGAACAGGATTTCGCCTTCATCGATCTTCAATGTCAGGCCGCGGAGAGCCGTCAGGCGCCCATAGCTGACGGTGATGTCGTCGACGGCAAGCAGCGTCATGACGCGACGGCCTCTTCGGCGGCGACCGGCGGAAGCGGCTCGTCGCGCTGCGTACCCATATAGGCGTGCCGCACCGCATCGCTGTCACGGATCTGAGCGGGCGGGCCGGCTTCGATGACCTCGCCGGAATCGAGGACGTAGATCCGCTCGCAGAGCTCGAGCACGAGTCCGATATTGTGCTCGATCAGCAGCACCCCGACATTGAGCTCGCCGGCGATCCGCCGGATGATGGCGGCAAGTTCGTGGCTCTCATGCTCCGACATTCCGGCCGCCGGTTCGTCGAGCAGCAGATAGCGCGGTGTGCACATGATGGCGCGGCCGATCGCGACGCGGCGCTCGTCGGTATAGGGCAGGGCGCCGGCGATCGTGTTGGACAGATGCGAAATGCCGAGCCAGGCCATGACGCGCTCGGCTTCACCGATCGCCTCCGGACGGGATTGGCCCAGGCCGACGCCGGTCACCTCGAGGTTGTCCATCGCCGGCAGGTCGCGGAAAAGCCGGCCCGACTGGAAGGTCCGCGCCACGCCTTTGCGGCGCAGCTTGTGCGCTGCAATGCCACTCAGTGTGTCGCCTTCCAGTTCCACGGTTCCGGCGCCAACCGGCTGGAAACCTGTCAGCACATTAATAAGGGTGGTCTTGCCGGCTCCATTCGGACCGATCAGTCCGACGATACGTCCCCGCGGTACGGCCAAAGTCACGTTGGACAGCGCCTTCAGGCCTTCGAATTGGACGCTGATATCGCGAGCGACCAACTCCAAACCATCGGACATGACCTCAATGCCTCTCACTCGCGAACCGATGGATTGATTTTTCCGGTCCAGCGGGGGATTGTAAAATTCGAAATATCGTTCGCTGATATCGGAAATTTTTATGTCTCTGACGTTCCGTCAGGTTCGGCATTTCATTGCAACCGCCGAGACCGGGCGCGTTTCGGCCGCCGCGGCGGCGCTCAGCGTGACGCAGTCTGCGGTCACCGCGTCCATCAAGGCGCTCGAGGCCGAGCTCGGCCACAAGCTGTTCGACCGTCACTCGAACGGCGTGACGCTGACCTTTGACGGACGGGAGTTCTTGCAGCGTGCCCGCGCCATCGAGGCCAGCGTGTCGGATGCCATACGCGGGCCGCATCGCTGGGGAATGCAGGTCGACGGCACCGTCGATGTCGCCGTCAGCTACACGATCGCCGGATATTTCCTGCCGCCCCTGTTGTCGCGCTTCTGGCGATCATTCCCGGGCATCACGGTGCGTCTCCACGAGTTTTCGCGCGACGCGATCGAGCAGAGCTTGATCAGCGGTAGCGTCGATGCGGCCATCATGCTGGTTGCAAACTTGCACGACCGGCACTCCATTCGCTCGCGGCTCTTGTTGCGCTCGCCGCGTCGCTTGTGGACCTGCGTCAATCATCCGCTGCTTCGCAAGGACAGCATCAAGCTGGCGGACCTGGCGAGCGAGCCCTATCTGATGTTGACAGTCGATGAAGCCGAACGCTCCGCGATGCGTTACTGGCAGCATACCGCGTATGTGCCGAACGTCATCTTCCGGACCCTGTCGGTCGAAGCGGTTCGCAGCATGGTCGCAACCGGCATGGGAATTACCATCCTGTCCGACATGGTCTACCGTCCCTGGTCGCTGGAAGGGCATCGCATCGATCTCAAGACGCTCGATGACGATGTCCACACCATGGATGTCGGGCTTGCCTGGAAGGACAAGGCGAAGCTTTCTCCGGCGGCTCGCGCATTCTGCGAGTTCGTTGCTCATTCCTATCCCGGAGCCGAGCCGGTCCAATTTGAATAGCGGACTTGCCCCTGCCAAAGGCAGGCTCGAGCAGCGTCTTTCCTTGGCCGGAGCCCGGTCAAACTGTTCATGATGGACTGGACTGCAGGTTGCCGACACGTGTCTCTGCCCCAACGTCGAACAAGGCAAAGGCGGCGCAGGACGTCAGGAGGTACCTGTAGGCTTGGACATCGCTGAAAGCGCGCGTCTCAGGGCAGTGGCGGCGACAACGCCTGCGCAACAGCCGGCGCCTTTGACGAATATGTCTTTCATGTAGCCATGCCTGCCGGCGAGCAGCTTTTGAATGAGTTCGAAGCCGACAATGACGGCGAGAAGCGCCAACAGGATTGGCAGGACGTGCTTCGGATAGGCGAACGAAAAGACGGCACCGACAACGAAGAGTGCGGCAAAGCGATCGGCGTTTGGCGATATCAAGGTGTGCGGACGAAATGCCAGCGTTGTATCTGTGACGATGAAGAGGCCCAGGATCAAACCCCAAGCCAAATATCGGAATACGGTTTGGGGCATTTCTGAACTCAACGAGCCATGCTGCCGGGCGCGACATTGAGCGGTGCGCCGCCAATCGAAACGGGACCCGAAGGCCTGGTGGCCCGAGGCGGCGGCTTTCTCGGCTGCGGGGCGGGTGGCGCGATCGGGGCGCGCGGCAGCTCGGCCGTAACAGGTGGCGGCGGGGGCAGACGCTGCAACTCGTCGACCTTCGAGGTCAGGACCGCCAACTGGTCGGTAATGGCCTTCAACTGCGCCTGCCCGTCGGCTACCGACCGATCGAGTGCGGCGAGGTCTTCCTCGAGCTTCTGCTGGGCCGCGAGGAGAGTTGGCAATGCCTCCTTGTCGCCCGTCGTCATCGCTCCGCCGGACGATTCGTGGCTTATGGCGGGAACCAACGCTGCGACTTCGGGCCAAGCGTAGACGCCGCCGGCGCCGACAAGGGCGAGGACGACGATCAGAAGCAGCCACGGCCAGCGGCGGCGACCGGCGGGCAGGGGGCTTTTCGGCGCATGGCCATGCCACGCCTGGTCGGAATCGTTGTCCATCAATGCTTCCTAGGCGCCTCTGGCATTCGTTGCAATCGATACGGAGTTCGACCATGTTAGCGGGTAATGCTTCATTCGCCCGTTTCCTCCTCAGCGCCTACCCGTACTTCCCAACTCCTCGAAGAACTCGTCGCGCGAGCACCGGACGGACCCGTCGACCTCGAATGGCTCCTCAGCCATCTGGACAGGCGCTCGTTCGGGCTGCTCCTGCTGTTGCTGGGGCTGCTCGTGATTGTCCCTGGCGTGGCCACGGTTGCGACGCTGGCCCTCCTGTTTCCGGCGGTCGAGATGATGTTGGGGCACAATGCTCCATCTTTTCCCCGCTTCCTGTCGAAGCGGCCGTTCGACTTCAAGCGATTCAAGCGGTTCACCGTCAGGGCGGGTCCGCTGCTGCGCGCGATCGAGAACATCAGCCGGCCGCGCTGGAACGCGCGCCATGACGTGACTGACCGGCTTGTTGGCTTGGTCGTGTTCCTGTTGGGTCTGTTGGCGGGCTGGCCCCTGCCTCTGGTCAACGTCATTCCCGGGATTGTGGTCGTCCTGATCGCGATCGCTTACCTGCAGGAAGATGGTCTGCTGTTGGCCGTAGCAATGGCGGCGGCGGTGATGTCCCTGCTCGGCCTGGGATGGACGCTGTGGACGTCGGCCGCGGCCGTGATCAGCTGGATCGCGGTCTGAAATACCGCGGCAAGCCGCCGGATAGATGCGCTACAGGATCGATGAACCTTAAGACATTGGTTATCACTTTGCTTTCATTTTCACCGCCTCATTCAACAAAGAGGCACCATGTCTGACATCACCATTCCCGGCGGAAAAATTCGTTCCTTCATCGAGCGGATCGAGAATCTGGACGCTGAACTGCAGGAACTGAACGAGCAGAAGAAGGAAGTGTTTTCGGAAGCCAAGGGTGAGGGTTTCGACGTGAAGATCCTCAAGGAGATCGTCAAGCTGCGAAAGCAGGATCAGGATGAGCGCGACGAGCGTGAATCCCTGCTCGATCTCTACATGCGCGCGATGGAAACGGCACCGGCCGACAAGGCGGCTGCGAAAGCGGCGTGAGAAGCCCGGTGCGTTCCCCGCCATCGAGATCCGGGGGCACGCGATCTTTCGGCGGACGAACTTCCCAAGCTCGTCCGCCTCCGTCCCATGAAGCATTCGCGCGGCGTTGGTCGCATCTTCCGCTAATAATTGCGTCTTCCGATCCGATCGGAGTAGCGCTCGATCAGGGTTGATGCGGCGAAGCGCAGCGGAGCGCTGGAACCGGCAATCCAAGGTCATCGCGACGCTTTAGCGCCCCGCACCGTTTCGACCATGGTTCGAAAGGTGATCGAGTATCTGGGGGCCTCGACCGGCGGAATGCTGTGCTCCCATATCCGCCGTGCATCGCCGGCCATCAGGTAGAGTGATCGGGGCGCCGCATTGAGCGTGAACCGCTCCCATCCGTTTTCCGTTCGACGACGAAAGCGGAACTTGCATGCGGTTCCCAGGGACAGTCCAAAGATCCGGTCGAAATGCGGCTTGTCGCGGTGCCAGCCGATGCCGACGCCGCGATCATACTCGGTGCACAGGATCTGCCCGATCTCGGTCGACGCGCCGCCGAAGGCCTGGATCGCGGCGACGATGCGTTTAGCCAGGAGGGGATCGGTTCGGCACATTCCAGTCGGCGCGACGCATAGTCGTACCGGTAACCGAACGAAGCCACGCGGCGCTTGCCTTCGAACTGTCCGAACTGGAACGGGGCAAGCGGAAGTGCCCGGATGTGGCGGATGAGTTCGCCCTCGGTCGCTGGGGAGATGAAATCCGGCGCGTAGTGCAGATCCGCCGGTCCTGCGGCGGGCGCATCGAACATCGACAGTTGTTCGGACAATCTGGTGCCGTCAGTGTTTGCGAACCTGTACGAATATGGGCGCGCCGAGACAGAATTTAAACCGGCGGTCAGGTCACTCGGGCTTCCACTTGGCGCGGCTTCGATGGGCGAAAGGCGGCGTCAACGCTCGGTCCCGGCATCCTCGTTCGCCAGGATATTCAGGCGCCTTGGCTGGGAAGCGATTGCCGCAACGTCGTCGGCTCCGTCCCGTCGCCGCGGCTGATGGCGCTGCTAAGGATAGCTCTCAGAATGAATGTATCCAATACGCTGTTCCGGTTTCAAAAAAGCCGATCGAGCTCGATAAATGATTTCGATGTCGATTGCTCGATTGTACAGATACAAGAGTATTTACAGATGGTTATATGCGTTCATGGCGTGAATGCGTCCTCAGGTCCGACCGGATGTTGTCCAAATCCTGGATACGGATATTGACTTTTGGATACATTCTCTTCAGTTTCCGCCCACAATAAAATCAAGCTTGGGAGGACCCGGTGACCGGCAGTTCGGGCGCGCGCGGGGCGAAATTGACGCAGACGACGGCCGTGCTGGTGATGTGCGCGGTCCTGATCGTCATTTTTTCGATCTTCCTGAAGGGCTTCCTGACGCTGGGCAATCTGTTCGCGCTGGCGCGCAACATTTCGATACTCGGCATTCTCGCGCTCGGCATGGCCGTGGTCGTGATCGGGCGTGGACTGGATCTGTCGCAAGTCGCCTCCTTTGCCGCTTCCACCGCGATCGCGATCATCCTGATGAATTCGGGCTACGCGACGCCGGTCGCGCTGCTGATCGGCTTCGTGATGGCGATCGCCATCGGCATCCTGAACGGGTTTCTGATCTCGGTGATCGAGATGCCGCCCCTGCTGACGACGCTGGCGTCGAGCCTTGCGGTGCTGGGAATCGTACGCACCACAGCGGTGCAGCACTATGTCGTCTATCTTTCCAAGGGGCATGACGAATTCCTGCGGCTCGGCGGAAACATCTGGGGCGGCGTTCCGATCTCGATCCTGATCTTCGCGGCCACCGCGGTCGTCGTGCATCTTTTCCTGTCGCGCACCGTGATCGGGCGCTTCGTCTATGCCCATGGCGACAATCCCGACGCCGCGCGTCAGACCGGTCTGCCGACCCGACCGCTGACCATGATCGAGTACGCGCTGTGCGCCGCGATCGGGTATGTCGGCGGTGTCGTGATGGTCGCGCAGACGGCGCTGATGCATCTCCAGGTCGCGGAATCCACGATCATTTTCGACGTCATCATGGTTGTGGTGCTCGGCGGCGTCAGCCTTGTCGGCGGCCGCGGCAATGTGATGAGCGTGATCGCCGGAACGCTGCTGATCGGCGTGCTGCTGAACGGCATGACCATCATGGACATGGACGTGCAGACCCAGAACATCGTCAAGGGAGTCGTGCTGCTGATCGCGATCCTGCTCGATTCCCGGCTGCATCCGCGCGACGAGGAGACGTCGAAGCAGGGCGATTAAAGCTCTGCATCAACCAACGGGCCGCAACGGTCGGCCGACATAACAGGGGAGGAAATTGACATGACGAAAGCTGTGCACAGAAGGGCGTTTGCCGGCATCGGGCTCGCCGCGATGGTGGCGACCGCCGCGCTGGTGGCTGTGCCATCGCAGGCGGCCGGGCCGCGCGACCAGCTGCGCGAGAAATTCGACAAGTCGCTCAAGGGCAAGACGGTGGCCTGGTCGCCGGTCTGGATGGGCGTTCTGGAATCCGAATGGACGCGTGTGATGAAGGATCGCTTCGACGATTACGGCATCAAGCTCGTCACCCGCGACGCCAACATGAAATCGGACATCCAGCTCCAGACCGTCAGCGACTATATCAACGAAAAGCCCGACGTGATCGTGGTGCAAAATCCGAACGTCACGCTGCTCGCCAAGGAATTGAAGCGTGCGATGGACGCGGGCATCTATGTCGTGCAGGTCAACATGGCATCGAATACCCTGACCGATGCATATGTCGGCGTCGATGCCAAGGATCTCGGCACCAAGATCGCGCGCGAGGTCATCAATCAATGTGGCGGCGGCAAGGGCTCCGGCGAGGTTGCGATCCTCGAAGGCGAGGCGACCGCCGCCTATTCGCTCGACATGAAGAATGGCGCGATGGAGGTGTTCAAGACCGACCCGTCGATCAAGGTCGTGTCGTCGCAGCCGACCAGCTGGGACGCCAACAAGGCCGGCGATATCACGACCACCGTGTTGCAGCAGCATCCTAAGCTGTGCGGGATACTCAGCGTCTGGGGACCGCAAACCGCGGGCGCGGCGCAGGCGATCAAGGCGGCCAACATGGGTGACAAGGTGAAGGTGTTCGTCGCCAGCGACGGCCAGCCCGCGGATTGCGATCTGCTCGAGCAAGGCGCGTTCTCCGCGAACCTGTCGTATCGCGCCGACGTGCAGGGCCAGACCATCGCCGACGCGGTGATTGCGTTGTTGCAGGCCGGCGACAAGCCGGGCTCGAAGAACATCGCCTATTACACGACCCCCGCCTGGGTGAAGTCGAAGGATGATCGCATGTACTGCTTCAGCATCCCGAAGGGCGCGAAGTAAGTCGTTCCGGCGCCCGCGCCCACTGCGGCGCGGGCACGCCGGAGCTGTCGATCCCAATCCCCTGCATTGTCCCGCCGTTCGGCCGCTTCCGCGCCGAGCCCGCCGGAGTCTGTTGATGAAGAGCCTGCAACGAGCCTGGCACCGCCATTCGCCCCAATTGTTCCTGGGCGAACTGCTTGAGAAGCGCTGGATGGAGCCGATCATTCCATTCACGCTGACGATCGCGGTCTTCCTGGCCTTCGCGATCATGATCCCGCGCTACCTGACGGCGGGCAGCCTGCAGGAATTGATGCGGAATTTCGCGGAGCAGGGGATGGTCGCGGTCGCGATGGCCTTCTCCGTGCTGTCGGGCGGCATCGACCTGTCGGTCGGCGCGGTGTTCGCGATGTCGAACTTCCTCGCGCTCTATTTGTACCTCATTCTCGGGCTGCCGCTGCCCATGACCATCGTGCTTGTCGTCCTGTTCGGCGCGGCGATGGGCGCGATCAACGGCGGCCTGATTGCCTACGGCAAGACCCGGCCGTTCCTGACGACACTGGTCGTCCTCATCATCGTCCGCGCCGCCTACAACAAGGTGACGGTCGCGTTCACGAACGAGCTCGCCAGCATCGACAGCGGGTCCAGCACGTGGGACTTCATGGGATCGGGGAGGGTTCTCGGCATTCCATTCAACATGCTGGTGCTGATCCTGCTCGCGGTCGGAACGCACTTCTTCCTCACCCGCATCAAGCCCGGCGTCCACATCATGGCGGTCGGGTCGAGCCGCAAGGCGGCCCGCCACGCCGGCGTCAACGTCAAGCGCGTGCTGTTCTCGGCCTATGTGATGTCGGGGGCGATCGCGGCGCTAGCGGGAATCCTCTATGCCGCCCGGCAGAGCAGCTCGGGCACCGACACCGGCGTCGGCTGGGAGATCAACGCGCTGGCCGCGGTGGTTTTGGGCGGCATCAGCCTGTCCGGCGGCCGCGGCACCATCGCGCGCGCCGTCATGGGCGCGGCGATCATCTTCATGCTCACCAGCGGCATGGTTCGGCTCGGCATCTCAGGCAACCTGACGACCGCCATCATCGGCATCATCCTGCTGCTCGCGGTCGGCTTCAACGTGAAGTGGGTCAAGAACAAGGGCAAGGTGCTGCAAAAGGTCTACGTCACCCCAAGCTGGGTTGATTTCGAGCCGCCGCCGTCGGTCGAGCGGGGCAGCGGCACGCCGTTCGCGGAGAATGATCGCCTGAAGAATGCGGAAGCGATCGCGCTCGACATGATCGAGGGTCCGGAAGACATCATCCTTGATCGCAAGGACAACCTCTACACCGTCAACCGCAACGGCTCGATCATCCGCTTTCTTGCGCCGGATTATACGGTGCGTGAGGAATTCGCGCGCATCGGCGGCCGGCCGCTCGGGTTGGCGTTCGACCGGGATCAGAACCTCCTCGTCTGCATCGCGGGCATGGGCGTTTACGGTGTGAAGCCCGATCGTTCGGTCTTCAAGGTCACCGACCGCACTACGCGCACGCGCACACGCCTCAAGGACGATTCGCGGCTCTATCTCGCTGACGATCTCGACGTTGCGCCTGACGGCAGGATCTATTTCAGCGAGGCCTCGACCCGCTACGAGCTGACCGACTGGGCGCTCGACGGCTTCGAAGGGCGCGGCAACGGCCGGCTGATTTGCCACGATCCGAAGACCGGGATCACCAAGACGGTCCTCAAGAACCTGACGTTCCCGAATGGCATCTGCATCTCGCATGACGGTCAGTCGGTGCTCTGGGCCAGCACCTGGCTGTGCCAGATCAACCGTTTCTGGATCGCCGGCCCGAAGGCGGGCACCAGCGAAATCCTGATCGACAACCTTCCGGGCTATTGCGACAACATCAACCGCGCCTCCGACGGCAAGTACTGGCTGGCCTTCGTCGGTCTGCGCACGCCGGTCTATGACCTTGCGATGCGCAACCCTGTTTTCCGCACCCGCATGGTCAAGCAAATCCCGCCGGACGAGTGGCTGTGTCCGGGCATCAACTACGGCTGCGTGGTCAAGTTCGACGACAACGGCGTGGTGACGGAATCGCTCTGGGATCCGGGCGGGCTTTCGCATCCGACCATCACCTCGGTCCGTGAACACAAGGGCTATCTCTATATCGGGGGTCTGGAGAACAACCGTATCGGCCGCATCCGCCTGCAGGACGCCGACCCGACCTGGGAAGCGCACAAGTCCTATTGGGGAGGGGCCTGAGCCATGTCTCTGCTTGGCGATATCATCGATCGCGTGCTGTCTCCGAACCGGGAAATTCACGGCATTCCGGTGCTCGACGGCGCCTTCTCCCCGAACCAGCGGCTCGATCAGGCCCGCCAGCTCGGCGACGAGATCGAGCGACCGGACGACATCACGCTCGGGCAGGACGGCGCGCTCTACGTCTCGACCGGCAACCGCATCCTGCGTTGCACGGGGGACGATTTTAACACACGCACGGCGTTCGCGACGCTCGACGGCCCGGTGGGCGGGCTGGCCTGCACGCCGGACGGCAGGCTACTCGCCTGCGTCTCCGGCTTGGGGCTGGTGGCGCTTTCGCCAACTGGCGAGATCATCGGCAAGCTCGAAAGCGTCGGTGGTGAGAAGATCGCCTGTCCGTTGTCGGTGACGGTCGCGCCGGACGGGGCGATCTATCTGACCGACGGCTCGCGAAACAATCGCCCAGAGCAATGGCTGACCGACCTGATGCAGAACCGTGCCCCGTCGGGCCGGCTCATCGCCTGCAATTCCTCGCTCGGCAGTGCGAGCGTGCGTGCGGACAAGCTCGCATGGCCGCTCGGCGTGGTCGTGGCCGGTGACGGCAAGGAAGTGTGGGTCGCCGAATCCTGGGCTCACCGCTTGACCGCTTTTTCACGCGTGGGTGACGACAGGCGCGTGATCGTCAAGAATCATACCGGCTATCCGGCGCGCCTTGCCCGAGGTGCGAACGGTGAGGTCTGGATGGCTTTTCTCGCGCTTCGCACACAATTGACCGAATTCGTCCTGCGCGAGCGGGCATTCTGCGAAGAGATGATGCGGACGGTGCCACCAGAGCTTTGGATCGGGCCGGCGCTGGACGGTCGGCTCAATCCGCGCGAACCGACCCAGATCGGCCGCATCAAGAAGCTCGGCATCCAGAAGCCGTGGGCGCCGCCGCGTTCCTATGGCCTCGTCGCCCGGCTCGACGCCAGGGGCGCGGCGACGGAGACGTTGCACAGCCGCGTCGATGGTCGTGTTCATGGAATAACCGCCGTCCGCCCGATCGGCTCGCGTGTGCTGGCGGTGTCGAAGGGACGCGATTGCCTCGTCGAACTGCCGCCTGGTCGCGGCATGCAGGAAGGATGAACGCCATGCCGGCGGAACAACAGGCAGGGACCCCGCTGCTTCAGATCGTCAACGGCAGCAAGGTCTATGGCGGTCTGCACGCGATCGATGGCGTCAATTTCGATCTGCGGCCGGGCGAAATCCACGCGCTGCTGGGGGAAAACGGCGCGGGGAAATCGACGCTCTGCAAGGCGATTGCCGGTGCGATCGTGCTGACGTCCGGCGACTACCTGATCCAGGGACGCAAGGTTTCGTTCGCGTCGCCAAAGGAAGCGCTCGAGGGCGGGGTGGCGATGGTCTACCAGGAATCCAGCCTGGTCCCCTCCATGACGGTGGCGCAAAACCTTGAACTCGGCATGGAGAAATGGGTCACGGTCTACAGCAAGATCAACATTGCGGCGACCCAGTCGCTGCAATCGATGAACTTCAACGTCGACCCGCTGGTGCTGGTGGAGAATCTCGGAACGGCCAAGCGGCAGATGGTCGAGATCGTGCGTGCAGTTCGCCACAACGCCCAGGTCTTCATCTTCGATGAGCCGACCGCATCGCTGACCCCTGAAGAGACGCAGCATCTGTTTCATCTTCTCAACACCCTGAAGGAGAAGGGCGCCGGGATCATCTTCATCTCGCATGCACTGGAAGAGGCATTGAACATCGCCGATCGCATCACCGTGCTTCGCGATGGCAAGCTGGTCGCCACCGTACCGGCGAAGGACGTCACGCGTGACGCGCTGGTGCGGATGATGGTTGGCCGTGAGGAAACGGCAGCGCAGTACGCGACCCACGGGGCCGATCCGGATGCGCCGAAGCCGCATGCCTCCCGCGGCGAGAAGGTGCTTTCGGTCGAGAACGTGACGATGGGCAGCATCGTCAAGAATATGTCGTTCTCGGTGTTCAACGGAGAAGTCGTCGGGATCTTCGGGCTGGTCGGGGCAGGGCGCTCCGAGATCGCGCAGATCGTCAGCGGCGCGCGCAGGCGCAACTTCCTGCGCGGCGGGATGATCTATCTGCGGGACAAGCCGGTCCGCTACCGGGTGCCGCGGCAGGCGGTGCGCGACGGAATCGCCTATATCACCGAGGACCGCAAGGTCGACGGCTTCTTCGAGACGATGACGGTGGATCAGAATATCTATCTTGGCTATCTGTCGTCGCCGCGCGTCAAGCGGTTCCTTTACTCCACGCGTGAGATGAAGCGGATCGCCGATCAATGGATCTCGGCGCTCTCGATCTCCGCATTGAAACGGACGCTGAAAATTGTCGAATATTCCGGCGGCAACCAGCAGAAAGTCGTGGTGGGAAAGTCCCTGGCCCAGGAGCCTACTGTGGTCATCTTCGACGAACCGACGCGAGGCGTCGATGTGAGCGCCATTCCACAAATTCACGAGGCGATTCGCAGGCTGGCGCGCGAAAACAAGGCGGTTGTCGTTATCTCTTCCTATCTGCCGGAGATTCTGGCTATCTCGGATCGGATCCTGGTCGCCCGTGGCGGACGTATCGTCGAGGAAATGGCTCGGGCTGATGCGACCGAGGACAAGATCATGTACGCGGCCATTCATTGAAGGAGGGCCTTTCATGAGTCCTTATCAGCGGCCTCCCCATTGGAAGGACATGACGCGGGACGGCACTGAAGACGATCCGGAGTCCGGTCGCCTGATGAGCGAGAGGATCGCAAGCGAGATTCGCAGCGCGGTGCTGAGCGGCGAGATGCGGCCAGGCACGCGGATCCGGCAGGAGCTCCTTGCGGCTCATTTCGGAGCCAGCCGCATTCCCGTGCGCGAGGCGCTGAAGCAGCTCGAGAACGAGGGGCTCGTCGTGATGGCGCCGAACCGTGGCGCCTGGATTGCGGACGTCAATTCGGAAGAATCGATCGAGATCTACAAGATCCGGGAAGCGGTCGAGCCGCTCGCCATCGGCGAAAGCGTTCCAAATCTGACCGACGAGGATGTCGAGACGCTTGACCGCATTGTGCGCGAACTTGAGCAGGTCACCACGCTCGAGGAATACATCAAGCTTGATCGGGAGTTCCATCTGCGGACCTATTCGCGGGCGCGGATGCCGCAACTGCTGGCGATGGTCGAACGCTTCTGGAATAGCACGCAGCATTTCCGGCGGCAGTTTGTGAGCGAGACCTATGCCAAGGACGGGTTTCCGTTCTCCGATCCCCAGCATGTCCTGATCATGGACGCGATCCGGGCGCGCGATGTCGAAGCTGCGCAGGTGTTGGTGCGCCTCCACATCCGGCGCACGCGTGTGGTCATTCAAGCAAAAGAGAGTGGGGCGGCACAACCGCCCCTTGCAAGCCGTGCCGCGCTACCGCATGCGCGTCTCGGCTCGGTCTATCGAGGGAAAAGTGCCAATGAGTAGTGACGGCGGACGCCTTTTGCCGCGGTTCCTGCTGCGCCAGGTGGTGGCGGCCGCCTATAGCGGCCGCCGGGCCGGACGGGGCTGCAATCGTTACGACAATGGTGGCAAGCGGCGATGACCGTCGGCCTGGAGTCCGTGTCGCGTGCGCGCACTTACGAGGAAGCCGCGGACCGGCTGCGAGCGCGGCTCGGGGAATCGTCGGTCGCTTCGCCCGATCCCGGAAGGCGGACGGCGCTTGATCTGTTTCGTGCCGCGCCGCGCGAGGCGCCGGCGGTGTTCTATTTCGACGCGATGCAGACCTATGCCGATATCGATCGGCTCAGCGACCGGCTCGCTGCCCGCTTCGCACAGAAAGGGATGGGGCGCGGCGATCGGGTGGCCGTCATTCTTCAGAATGTGCCGCAGTTCGTCATCGTCAGCGTGGCAGCCTGGAAGGTCGGGGCCATCGTCGTCAGCCTCAACCCGATGTACCGCACGCCCGAGCTTCGCAAGCTGTTCGGGGATTGCGAACCGAAGGCGGTGATCTGCCACGACGATCAATGGGACAATGTTTTACCGGCCGCCGGTTCGATCGATTCCGAATTGGTGTTTTGGACCGGCGCTCGCGAATTCCAGACGCGGAACGATGTCCGGGTGCTGCCGGTGCCGGGCGCAGCTCCGCAGGCCCAGGCGCTGGCGACGGTTTTCGCCGAGAACGCAGTCGCTCCACCGGCACCGGTTCTGACTTCCGACGACATCGCCCTTCTCTTGTACACCTCCGGAACCACGGGCGTTCCAAAGGGCGCCATGCTCACGCATCGCAATCTGGTGGCGACCGCGTTGATCTGTTGCGATCATTTCGAATTGAACGGCATGTCGCGCATCTTTGGGGTCGCGCCGCTATTCCACATCACTGGCTTTGAAATCCAGATGGTCGCGGGGTTTGCCGCGCGTGCGGCGATGGTGCTGACCTATCGTTTCCAGCCCCAGGTCGCGCTCGATGCCTTCCTTGAATGGCGGCCGACATTCATCGTCGGTGCCATCACCGCGTACATTGCGCTGATGAACCAGGTTGACGCGACGAGCCGGCATTTCGAGAGCTTCGTGCATATCTATTCCGGCGGCGCGCCGATCGCGCCTTCGGTCATCGATGCCTTTGCGAGACGGTTCGGACGGGCGATCCGCAGTTCCTATGGAATGACCGAACTGACCTCCGCAAGCCATCTTGCGCCCAACGAGGGCCGGATTCCGGTCGATCCTGACTCAGGCGCGCTGTCGATCGGCAGGCCGACGCCCGCCGTCGATGCAATCGTCGTCGACGACGAGCGCCGTCCGCTCGGACCCGGCGAGCACGGCGAGGTGGTTGTGCGTGGCCCAGGGGTGATGGCCGGCTACTGGAGGAAGCCGGCGGAAACCGATGAGGTGCTGACCAACGGCTGGCTGCATAGCGGCGACGTCGGCTTCTTTGACGAGAGCGGCTGGTTCTATCTCGTCGATCGCAAGAAGGACATGATCTCCGCTTCGGGCTTCAAGGTCTGGCCGCGTGAAGTCGAAGACGTGATCTATGGCTTTCCGGGCGTGCGCGAGGCAGCCGTCGTCGGCGCCGCCGATCCCTATCGCGGCGAGACGGTGGTCGCCTTCGTCTCCGCTCAACCCGGCACCGTGATCGACGTCGCCGCGCTCTCGCGCTTTTGCCGCGAGCGACTCGCGGCCTACAAGTGCCCGGTCGACATTCGCGTGCTGGACGATCTGCCGAAGACGGAATCCGGAAAAATCACCCGAAACACGCTCAGGGACGGCCTGCGCGGCCGGTAAGGAGAATTTACGTGGATATCACCCAAAGCGAGCGCAGCCAGCAACTGGCCGCGCGTCTCCAGCGCTTCATGATGGAGCACATCTACCCGAATGAGCGCCGATACTATCAGGAGGCCGAGCGGCTCGGGCCCTGGGCTGTGCATCCCGTTGTCGAGGAACTGAAGCCGCTCGCACAACAGGCCGGCCTGTGGAACCTGTTTCTGCCCGCTCACGAGGACGGGCTGACCAATCTCGAATATGCCCCGCTATGCGAGATCATGGGACGTTCGCACCTTGCTCCCGAGGTCTTCAATTGCAGCGCCCCTGACACGGGCAACATGGAGACCATCCTGCGCTACGGTACGGAGGCGCAGAAGGAACGCTGGCTGAAGCCCTTGCTGGCCGGCGAGATCCGGTCTTCCTTTGCGATGACGGAGCCCGACGTTGCCTCGTCCGACGCGACCAATGTGGCCAGCTTGATCGTCCGTGACGGCGACGATTACGTGATCAACGGTCGCAAATGGTACACCACCGGCGCCACCGATCCGCGATGCAAGATCATCATCTTCATGGGGCAGACTGACCCGGACAATCCGGATCGCCACAAGCGTCAGTCGATGATCCTGGTGCCGAAGGAGACGCCCGGCGTGCATGTCGTCCGTTCGCTGCCGGTTCTCGGGTTCTACGGCGTACCTGATCGCGCGTCCGAGGTGATCTTCACCAATGTGCGCGTGCCGGCCGCCAACATGCTGCTCGGCGAGGGGCGCGGATTCGAGATCGCGCAGGGGCGGTTGGGACCCGGACGCATCCATCATTGCATGCGACTGATCGGCCTCTCCGAGCGCGTGCTTGAGCGCATGTGCCGACGCGCGCTGAAACGTGTCGCCTTCGGCAAGCCTCTCGCCGAGCAAACCGTGACGCTCGAGCGCGTGGCCGAAGCGCGCATGAAGATCGAGCAGGCCCGGCTGCTGACGCTCAGAGCGGCCTACATGATGGATACGGTCGGCAACAAGGCCGCGCGGCAGGAAATCGCGATGATCAAGGTCGTCGCGCCGAACATGGCGCAGACCATCGTTGACTGGGCGATCCAGGCGTTCGGGGGTGGCGGCACCAACAACGATCATTTCCTTTCGGCAGCACTCGCAACGACTCGCTTGTTGCGACTGGCCGACGGCCCCGACGAGGTTCATCGCAACCAGATCGGCAAGCTCGAATTGCGCCGATGGCTCAATGTCGATCCCGCACGCACCGGCGGTGGCGCGGATCCGCTGTCGCCCGACGAATCTGAATCCTGGTCCGAAGGAGGCTTGTGGCCGCGCCCGAAGGACCTGCCATAGGCGCGTTGGGAAGGCGCTGGAGCCGGACGGCATCGGCTCCAGCGATGATCAACAAAAGGAGAGTTGTGAGCGATCTCACAGGGGGACTTCGAGTCCTGAATTAGTCAGGAATCTCTCAGAACCAACGGAGGTTCGCATGAAGCTCCTGATGATCGCCGGCCTGACCGCCATCGCATTCATTGTGGCTGCGACGAATGTCCCGAGATCGCATCCATCGTCCGTGAGCCACACGTCAGTGGCGGGGATGCCCGCCGCGCAAGAGATGCCGCAACCAGGCAAGCTGCCGGTTGAAGATTTCGAAGATCGATCGCTGGTGTTTCCGAGGGGAACTCAGCAATAGAGAGAATGGTGCCCTCGCATCCGAACGCGTTGCGGTTCGGGATGAGCGGGCCTGACATCGTTCGGCGTTGAACGGCTCGACGGGTCGGACGGTTTGTCCGCGTGCACAACCGTCCCCTCGCGGGCTGTGTTTCAAAAGCTCATGAAGATCGGGTTGATCCCGGCGGGATCGCCGACATGTTCCGGGAATTGAAACGGCGCACGGTGGCGATCGACGATCAGGATCACCAGTAGTAGCGCCAACACGGCGGCGATGTAGATCAGCAGCGGCGACGCGTCCCGGGTGGCGGGATTGCGATCCCGCGGCGGCAACACGCGAAAGTGCCAAATGCGCGAGATGAACTGCAGATATGCTTTCGGGTGTATTTGCATGTTCGACCTCGATTTGTGAGGCGCCCGTGGCAAGACTGCGATCGTGTGGACCGTCTTTCAAGGCGCCGCTTGTCGCACCTGGAGCCGAATATGCGCTCCCCTCGTTGAGCTGGATCAATGAATCAAATGGGGGTGTTCTTGCCGGAGGCCAGGTCTGTCGGGCCACGAACACGTTCGATCCGCAGAACGATTGCCGGCGGGAGCCGATGGACGCCAGGGGGCATTTGGCTGTCCCGCAAGAACCGGGCAGAATGGCACGGGGCTTCGCTGCGAGTATCTCCGACGGCCATGGATCTGACCTTGCGTCTCGCCACGTTCCTTGTGACGGCATCGCTGCTTCTCGCGCTGCAACCGGCGCAAGCGCAATTGGCCGGACACGGCGGACCTGTCCGCGCGATCGCCGTCTCAGGCGATGGCAGGACGGTTCTGTCGGGTAGCTTCGACACCGCAGCGATCCGATGGTCTCTGGCAACCGAGTCTGCTGAGCAGGTTCTTCGCTTCCATTCGGGTGCGGTGAACGCGGTTGCCTTCCTCGGCGATGGAAGAATGGCAACGGCTGGTGCGGACGGCCAGATTGCCATCTGGACGTCGGGCCGGCCCCAGCCGGACCGGGTCTTCGCGGACCATACCGGACCCATTGTCGGGCTCGCCGTCTCGCCCGATGCATCAAAGCTCGCATCCGCCTCGTGGGACCAGACCGTACGGATCTCGTCGTTGTCCGACGGGGGCTCGCGCGTGCTGCGAGGCCACTCGCAAAACGTGAATGGCGTGGCCTTTGCCGCTGACGGACAATCGCTGGTGAGCGTCGGCTACGATCTGACGGCGCGGATCTGGCGCCTGCCGGACGGCAGCGCCGAGATCGTCACGGTGCCGTCGCCCCTGAATGCCGTAGCGATCTCGCCTGATGGCGAAATCGTCACCGGCGCGGCGGACGGCAGGCTGCGCATGATGACTGCCGATGGCAAGGCAGGCGGCGAGGTCACGGCCGGCGCCACGCCGATCGTCGCCTTGGCGGTCTCGCATGACGGCGCCCTGATCGCCGCGGCGGCAATTGACGGCACGGTGGCGATCGTCGATCGCAAGGCGGGCAGGGTGCTGCGCACGCTCGCCGGGCTGGGCGGGCCGGTTTGGTCGGTTGCATTCCTGCCTGATGGTGTGACGCTCCTGACCGGCGGCGCCGACGGCAAGATCAGGCGCTGGAACGCACTGACCGGCGCGGCGATCGGATCGAACGTGGAGGGCACGCCGGGGGACCCGCTCGCGGCCTATGCCGGCGATCACGGCGCCGAAATCTTCAGGGCCTGCGTCGCCTGCCACACATTGTCGGAGACGGAGCTGCAGCGTGCCGGTCCGACCCTTGCCGGATTGTTCGGTCGGAAGATCGCCTCGCTGCCTGGCTATCGCTTCTCCGACGCACTCAAGACGATGGACATCGTCTGGACGCCGGAGACCGTCTCAAAACTGTTCGAGATCGGGCCGAACGCCTATACGCCCGGCACGAAGATGCCGGAGCAGCACATCGGCTCGGCCGAGGATCGCCGCGCGCTCACGGACTTCCTGGCGCGTGCGACGTCGAAATAGCTCGATTTGGCGGCAGCCGCCTTGCGGCGTCCTCAAGCGAAGGCGTCAGGCCGCGATATCAGGCTCTAATACCCCGGCCATTGTTCCACCGGGATCTTCGTCAGCTCCGGGTTCTCCTTGAGCATGCGGGCGATATTGATGCTGGGATGTTCCTTGAGCGCTGCCACGACGCACTGGTTGACGTATTTGCGGCGCGACAGCCACTTGATCTTCTTGCCCTTCGCCTCGGCCTTGCAGGCGACGACCGCCTGCTTGAGGGCAACCTTTTCCGCCTTCGTAAGGGCTGCCTCGACGGCCGTGCCGGAGAGGACCGTGGTGACAAGGCACGTCGACAGAACCATCATGAATCGAGGCATGCGGCTAGTCCTTGTTCTCGCGTTGACGCAGGTAGTCATCCGTCGTCCGTGGTGGCGCACGTTGCGGCACGTCCTGGATCGGATCGAACTGTTGTTCGCTCATGACGATGACCCGGCAATCGGCGCACATCCGCAAGGTCTCGGTCCGGCGGTCCCCGGCAGGGTACATCCAATGCCGTCCCTCGAGTTTGGTCGCGATCCGATCGATCGTGCTCTTGACGCCGAAGGGCGTGCCACAGCGAACACACAGGGCCGGTTCCTCTTCCTTGATCACCCGCGCCGGCGCGCGTCTTGCCCGGAAGTCGATCTGCGGGGTGAGCCTGATGACTTTTTCAGGACAGGTGCTCTGACACAAACCGCACTGCACGCAGGCGTCTTCCACGAATTTGAGGACGGGGCGGTCGGGATCGGCGCGGAGCGCGCCGGATGGGCAGGCCGAAACGCAGGACAAGCACAGCGTGCAACCGCTGACGTCGACGGTGATCGCACCGATAGGTGCACCCTCGGGCAAGGCGATCACGTCGACCGGCTTGGGGGCGAGGCGGTGCAGTTCGCTCAAGCCGAAGCGAAGCAGATCGCCGCGCTTGCCGACCGTCAGGAAAGTCGCGGGATTATCGAGGCCGGCGAGGGGGCCAATCCCCGTCAGTTGCTCCGCCAGAGTGTCAGGATCGTCGGTTTCGATCATGCTCACGCGGGGGCCGTCAAATCCGAGTCCGGCAAGAATGGTCTCGGCCATCCGGATCGTCTGCAACGATCCGGTCACGTCGTGTCGTGGCTTGGCGCGCAGCAGCAGCCGCACGGCAGCCGCGCCATAGGCGAAGGCCCCGATGATGGCTTCCAGGCCGACCTGCGTCAGCTCGTTGACGGCGAGGGGGAGCACATTGGCCGGCAATCCGTCGCCATGGCGGGCGAGCGCATCGATCAGCGGCGTGCCGTGCTGGCTGTCGTGCAGCAGCAGGACCGGATGCGTTCCGCCGGCCTCGCGATAGGCGCGCAACATGGCGCGGAGGACCTGCAACTGGGTATCGGCGGTCGGCAGCGCGTAGGATGCCGCTCCCGTGGGGCAGGCAGCCGCGCATTGCCCGCAGCCTGCGCACACCTGCGCGTCGACTGCGACATGGTCACCGTCCGGCGTTATCGCGCCGGTCGGGCACAAATCGAGGCAGCGATGGCACCCGGTCAGCTTCGAGCGCGAATGCGCACACAGACTGGGTGTGAAGTCGACATATCTCGGCTTGTCGAAGCTGCCGACGAGATCGCGGGCCGCAAGCACCGCGCGCAGCATGGCCGCGGGATCTCTCGGATCTGCACGGAGATAGCCGTCCCGCAGATCGTGCGCGGGAAACAGAGGCGGCTCGCCGGAGAGGTCGAGCACGAGATCACAGCGCGAGATCGCGCCGTTGCGCGGGGCTTCGAACTCGAAGCGGGCGCGCGAGGACGGGCGTGGCTGGGCGTAGTCGTCGACCGTGAGCTCGAAGCCGCCAAAATGCCCCCGCGCGTTGCGGATCGTGCCCTTCACGATCGGGAACACCGCCGCGGCAGGCGGCACGACGTCTGCCGGCTTCCTGAGCATGACCGTGACGTCGAGATGGTCCGCCAGCAGCCGGCCGGCCTCGATCGCGGTCTCGTCGCGCCCATAGATGAGGATGATGCCGTCGCTCGACAATGTGACCAGCGGATAGTCCGGCGCGGGAATCGCCGCCGCCGCAAGCAATGCCGCCATCTTCGGGCCCGCCTTCGCGCCGTCCCGCGACCAGCCCGCCGTCTCGCGGATGTTGACGAAGCTGATCGGGCCGCCGCGTTCGCCCATCTCATTGGTGAACTGGCCGGCCTGCTGCGTGCAGGCGACGGTCAGCGGGCCGTCGAGTTTTGCGGCGGCGCGGAAATCTTCGAGCTCTGCGCCGCAGAGATGACGATGGCTCCTGATCTCGCAGTTGGGACAGCCCCGCTGGATCGCGGCCACGTCAAGGCGCATCGTGTCTTCACACGAGCAGATCAGGACGGTCTTCGCTGGCTGCTCCAGGTCGATCCCTCCGCGGGTGCGGCGCCGTCTTGCGGACTCGCGCCGTTCCTTCACCTCGTATAGATATTCACTATCGGAAGGAAAAGGAAAGTGGAGGACGGCCCTTGCGGTCGACCCCGACCAGCCGCGTGTCCGTGGCGGAAGCGATCCATCTGCCACCGCCATTCACGCTCGTCAGGTTGCGTGAGAGCGGAGACGCCTTTGCTCACGCTTGCCGCATCGCACCTAAAAGCGGTGCCGGCACGCTGGTGTGCGTCGGACGGTTCGATCTTGCCGAATTCGCCGTCGTGCTCGAGCCGGGCGAGCCCTTGGGCACCGCGCGGCGTGCCTTTTATGCCGGCATGGTCGCGCTCACCGACGCTCTGCGCGCCTATGCGCCGCCGCACAAGACGGTCGCGATCGGCTGGCCCGACACCGTCGTGATCGACGGTGGGCTGGTCGGCGGCGGACGGATGGGATGGCCGACGTCCGCGCGCGAGGACGAGCCGCCTGCCTGGCTGGTGTTCGGCGCCATGATCCGGACGGTCGCAATGGCCGATCAGGGACCGGGCGTTCATCCGCTCGCCTCCGCGCTGGATGAGGAGGGGTTTGGCGAAGCGGGAGCCGTGCAGGTGACCGAGAGCTTTGCGCGGCACCTGATGCGGGCGATCGATAGCTGGCAGACCGATGGCTTTGCCAGCCTCGCGCGCGATTATCTGAGCCGGGTTCCCCGCGAGCGGCGAACCGTGCTGCGGATCGATGACGGCGGCGATCTCCTCACGTGCCGCATCGGTGCCGACAGGATTGAACGCAGCGTGCTCGCCAAGGCGCTCGGAACGCCGTCCTGGTTCGATCCGAAGCTCGGAGGGCCGCGACTGTGAAACTGCTCCGCAGCATCGCGCTCGATCCCTCCGACACCTTCGTGTTCGATGTGGCGGCCGAGCCGGGCGAATGGGTCGTCTCCGGTGCCTTCCGCTTCTGCGATCAGGATCCGACGAAGCTGACCGGCAAGGCCCGCGTTGCGTTCCGCAGCGGTTTCCTCGGGGTGCAATCCTGGGGCTGGTCGACGCTGGTGCAGATCGTCCCTGCGACCGAGAACGATTGCAGCGCGCTGATCGACCGCCTCGCGAGGCGACTCGTCGATCGTTTCGGCGCGCCGGATCTGGCGACCGCGCGGACGGCGGCGGAAGAGGAGGTCGCCTTCGCGCAGTCGCTCTGCGACCATCCGGTCAGCTCGCTCATTGCCGTTCACCGTTCGGTGAGCGACGGCGAAGTCCGGGAATCGTTCCGCAGGCTGCAACTGCGCCAGGGTCAGGGACACAGCAAGGCGTTCTCGTTCATGGAAGTCGAAGACGATGTCGAGCCTGACGGTGATCTCAAGCTTGCCGATATGGGCCGGGAGTCGCAGCACCGATGAATGATTTCTGGATCGCGTGCGGCCACCATCTGCTCGATCGCGACGAGAGCGGTGGGCTTTGCGTCACCGACGAGTTCCTGAAGGCCTATTTTGTTCGTCCGGAGCTGATTCCCCCGGACGAAGCATGCCCGGTCGAGCGGCGGCTGCACCGCGCGCTGCTCGCTTCTCCCCGCAGGCCGGTCGGCGCGGAAGAGATTGAAGCGATTGTCGATGCCGATGCCCGGGAGAACTGGCGGCTTGTGCTTGCGTTCCGCGATCTCCTCGTGCGGCACCCGACGCTGGAGCAGGCCTATCTTGCAACCGTCCGGTCCGGGACCAACGACTTGCCGCCGCTGTTCGTCAATCAGCTCGTGCACGTGATCCTGCGCAATGCGCTCGACGGCTGCGATGATCCGTTCGTGCTGCGCGCAGCCGAGCTGTTCTTTCGCCCGCAGCGCATCCTGCCGCAGGAGCAGGCCCTGCTGCTCGGCGATGAAGAGGTCGTCGGTGGACAGACTCCGACCCCGGTGCTCTCGCTGATGTCGATGCTGGGGGCGGTGACCGATGCCGAGCTCGACGTCTTGCGCGAGGACAATGCTGACGACTACTGGCGCCGGAGCGATCATTTCGACATGGCATTCGACCTCACCGCAGGCGGCCGCGGCCCGGCGGCGCTGGCGCATGCGATGGTGCGCTGGATCTCCCATCTGCTCGGGATCGACGTCGGCATTGAGCCGCTGCGCGAGCTGCGTGATGCACGTCTCACCTGGTATGTCGGGCTCGACGCCGACGCGACCAGGCTCGGCGACCGTCTCTGGCACGGCGAGCAGCTCGACGATCGCAGCGCCGGGCGCGTGCTCTCATTGTTCCGCCTGACATTTGCGGACACGAGCGCGGCCGCAGACGAGATGCGGGGCGAGCCGGTCTATCTCATTCTGTCGATGAACGCCGATCAGAAGCTCCGGATGAAGCCGCAGAATTTGCTGACGGGGCTACCGGTCAAACATCTGGAGATGGCGACATGAGTCCGGCAGCGCTGCCGCTTGTGCGCGTTCCCGTCGGTGTGGTGGTCGAGCGGCACCAAGCGGATTCGCCGTGGACCGACTTCGTCTGGCGCGCGGTCGCTGTGCTGCCCGACGAACCGGACACAAAACCCTGGACAGTGCTTCGCGAAGAGAATGGGACGACGCTGTTTTATGCCGGCAGCGCTACGGTCGATCTCTATGGTTCCGAGACGGCGCGCTATCGCGACAATCTCGCCTCGGGCAGTCCGGGCATCTGGACCGTATTGTCGCCGGCGGAAGGCGCCTGGCCGCCCTATTCGGTGGCTGCCGCGACCGCCGATCCTTCGGAAGGGGAGGCGTTCACGGAGGCCGGTGCGAATCTGGTCGAGGCCGTCCCCATGCCGGAGATGCTGCGTGAGCAGATTGAAAGCTTCATTGCCGAGCACCACGTCGAACGTGAGTTCTTCAAGCGCAAGCGACGGCAGGCCGATCCGGAGGCGCTCGCGCGCCGGCAGCATGAAGGCGGACACGAATGAGTGAGGACAAGTTCCTGACGCGCTGGTCCCGTCGCAAGCAGGAGGCAAAGGCGAACGCCACGCCACCGGACCCGGCGATGCGCGACGACATGCAGTCGATGCCGCCGCCTGCCGTGAACGACGAAGCCACGGAATTCGACCTCTCGAGCCTGCCTTCGATCGACTCGATTACGTCGGCGACCGACATCACGGCATTCCTGCGCAAGGGAATTCCGCAGGAGCTGACGCGTGCGGCGCTTCGTCGCGCCTGGAGCGCCGATCCCGTCATCCGTGACTTTGTCGGGCTTGCCGAGAACGCCTGGGACTTCAACGACCCGACCGCGATGCCGGGCTTTGGCCCGCTGGATTGCTCCGAGCCAGAGCTCGCCGCGCTCATCGACAGGATCGTCGGCGGCCTCGGCAAGCCGGCCGAGGCGCTGCCTGAGCCCCCAGTTGAAGTCGCGGATTCTTCGCAGGAATTGTGCGAGGTCGCGCTGCCGGGCATCACGGCCGAAGAGGCCGCGACCACGGGATCCGCGCCTGATCCTGTTGCAACGCAACGAACGGTCGCCGACAGCGCCGAAAGCGAACGTCCGTCGGTTGAACGCCGCACGCACGGCAGTGCGCTGCCTCGCTAGAGACCGCGACGAAAAGCTATAGCCTCAGACTATGGCGCCGATTGACCCCCCGTTGGACCGGGACTACGCTTCGCTAGCGCTTTGTAACAAAAGCAAAATCAGCACCCAGGACTTGGATGGAGGTCCACGTGCGTGATGCTGGCCTTGAGCGAGCCATTGACGCCGCTGGCGGCGTTGCAGAGCTTGCGCGCAAAATCGGCATCAGCCAGCCCTCTGTTTCGAACTGGAGCAAGGTTCCCGCGCAACGGGTGATCGCTGTCGAAGCCGCCACCGGCATATCGCGCGATAATTTGCGGCCTGATCTGTACAGCGAGCCGCTTAACGCTGAAGCACCGATCGATTCTGTCGATGTCGCACGTGCGCAGGAATATCTGCTGCTCGCGACACTCTTGTCCGCCGCCCCCTCAGGGAAACTGCTCGATCAGCTTGCTGCATTGGCCGTCGATGCGACGCCGCTCGGGCGCGCGCATGCCGGGCTCGCCGCAGCCGCCGCCAATGCAGTCCCAGCGAAAGTCGAACGCGAATATTTCGAGCTGTTCACAGGTCTCGGCCGCGGCGAACTCTTGCCCTACGCCTCCTACTATCTGACCGGCTTTCTCAATGAGCGGCCGCTGTCGCGCCTGCGTGCGGACCTCGCAGCGTCCGGGATCGAGCGCATCGCGAATAATTCCGAGCCGGAAGATCACGCGGCGATCCTGTGCGAGATCATGGCAGGCTTCGCGTCAGGCCGTTTCCCGGCGGCCTTCGACACGCAGCGCGCTTTCTTCGGCAAACACGTCGCGCCTTGGATGGGGCGGCTGTTCGCCGACATCGAGCGCGCGGAGAGCGCCGTCTTCTATCGTGCGGTCGGTGCGCTCGGTCGCGCCTTTATCGAAATTGAGACAGAAGCATTCACGTTCGCGAACTGACCCGCATCCGCAGGTCCAGGAGAGATGCGATGAGTGAAGACAGGACAACCACAGTCGGGCGCCGCGATTTCCTGCGCAAGGTCGGCGTCGGCACGGTGGGCGCCGGCGCGACACTCGCAACGCCGCTGGTCGGGTCTGCACAGGCCGACAGCGAAACCAACGATGAGAAGCGCAAGGCGCGCTACAAGGAAACCGATCACGTCAAGGCGTTCTACCGCGTCAATCGTTATCCGGCCAAGGGAGGTTGACCGTGCTGATCAAGCGAACAAACCAGCGTTCCCTGCGCCAAGGCTCCGCCGCCAGCTCCCCCGCAGATCAGGCCGGTGGCCTCGACCGCCGCAGCTTCCTGCGCAAATCCGGTCTTGCCGGCGGCGCGCTTGCCGCGTTCGGCACCTTGCCGTTCGGCAGCGTGCGCAAGGCGGAAGCCGCGGTGGCCGGTCCGCTTACGGCGGGCGCAACCGTCCGCAAGAGCATCTGCACGCATTGTTCGGTTGGGTGCACGGTGACGGCCGAGGTCTTGAACGGGGTATGGATCGGCCAGGAACCGAGCTGGGATTCGCCGATCAATCGCGGCTCGCATTGCGCCAAGGGCGCGTCCGTGCGTGAGCTCGTGCACAGCGAGCGGCGGCTGCGCTATCCGATGAAGCTGGTGGGCGGGCAGTGGACCCGCGTCCCCTGGGACACCGCGATCAACGAGATCGGCGACAAGCTGCAGGCTGTCCGTGAGAAGTCGGGTCCCGATTCCGTCTATTGGCTCGGCTCGGCCAAGATGACCAACGAAGGCGCCTACCTGTTCCGCAAGCTCGGCGCGTTCTGGGGCACCAACAATACCGATCACCAGGCCCGCATTTGCCATTCAACCACCGTCACCGGCGTCGCCAACACCTGGGGCTACGGCGCGATGACCAACAGCTACAACGACATCCGCAATGCGAAGACGCAGGTCATCCTGGGCGGCAATCCGGCCGAGGCCCATCCCGTCTCGCTGCAGCATCTGCTCGAGGGCAAGGAGCTGCAAAGGGCCAACTTCATCGTCATCGACCCGCGCCTGACGCGCACCGCCGCGCACGCGACCGAATATGTGCGGATGCGGCCGGGCACCGACATTCCGGTGCTCTACGGCATGATGTGGCACATCCTCCAGAATGGCTGGGAGGACAAGGAGTTCATCCGGCAACGCGTCTACGGTTTCGACGACCTCAAGAAGGAGGTCGAGAAATGGCCTCCTGAGGAAGTCGAGCGCGTCACCGGGATTCCCGGCGAGCAGCTCAAGCGCGTCGCCAAGATGTTCGCCACCGAGAAGCCGGCAACGCTGATCTGGGCCATGGGCCAGACGCAGAAGACCGTGGGCACCGCCAATGTGCGGGCGAGCTGCATCGCGCTGCTGATGACCGGCAATGTCGGCAAGGCCGGCGCCGGCGCCAACATCTTCCGAGGCCACGACAACGTGCAGGGCGCGACCGATGTCGGGCTCGATATCGTCACGCTGCCGTTCTACTACGGCCTCGCCGAAGGCGCCTGGAAGCACTGGTCGCGGGTCTGGGAGGTCGACTATGACTTCCTGAAGTCGCGGTTCGATTCCAAGCAGATCATGGAAACCCCCGGTATTCCGCTGACCCGCTGGTTCGAAGCGGTGACGTTGCCGAAGGAGCAGGTTGCCCAGAAGGACAACGTGAAGGCGGTGTTCGTGCAAGGACACGCCTCCAACAGCATCACCCGTATCCCTGAATCTCTCAACGGCCTGAAGGCGCTCGAGCTGCTCGTCATCGCCGATCCGCATCCGACGACCTGGGCCTCGCTCGCGGTCGAGGCGGGACGCACGGATGGCGTCTACATTCTCCCGGTTGCCACGCAGTTCGAGTGCAAGGGGTCGCGCGTCGCTTCCAACCGCTCGCTGCAATGGGGCGAGCAGATCGTGAAACCGATCTTCGAGTCGAAGGATGATCTCGAAATCATCTATCTGATGGCGAAGAAGCTCGGCTTCGCCGACCAGATGTTCAAGAAGATCAAGGTCGAGAACAACCTGCCGGAGGCCGAGGACGTGCTGCGCGAGATGAACCGCGGCAGCTGGTCGACCGGCTATTGCGGACAATCGCCCGAGCGCCTCAAGGCGCACATGAAGAACCAGGCGAAGTTCGACATGTTGACGATGCGGGCGCCGAAGGACGATCCCGAGGTTGGCGGCGACTATTACGGCCTGCCTTGGCCGTGCTGGGGATCACCCGAAGTCAAGCACCCCGGCACGCCGCTGCTCTACAACACCAATCTGCACGTGATGGACGGCGGCGGCACGTTCCGGCCGCGGTTCGGCGTCGAGCGCGAGGAGAAGCTGCCGGACGGCACGACGCGGAAGGTGAGCCTGCTCGCGGACGGCTCTTATTCGTTGGGGTCGGGAATCCAGGACGGCTATCCGGAATTCACGCTGGCGAGCCTGAAGAAGCTCGGCTGGGACACCGAGCTCACCGAAGCGGAAATGGCCGTGATCAGCAAGATCAACCCGGCCAATCCGGACACCGTGTCGTGGTCGCTCGATCTGTCGGGCGGCATTCAGCGCGTCGCGCTGGCGCATGGCTGCGTACCCTACGGCAACGGCAAGGCGCGCATGAATGCCTTCGGCTTGCCGGATCCGATCCCGGTTCACCGCGAGCCGATCTATACGCCACGCGTCGATCTCGTCGCCAAATACCCGACGCTGCCCGACGCCAAGCAGTTCCGGATGCCCAATATCGGATTCTCCGTGCAGAAGGCCGCAGTGGAGAAGGGCATTGCAAAACAGTTCCCGCTGATCCTGTCGTCCGGCCGTCTGGTCGAATATGAGGGCGGCGGCGAGGAGACGCGCACGAACCCGTGGCTCGCCGAATTGCAGCAGGACATGTTCATCGAGATCAATCCCGCTGATGCGGCCGATCGCGGTGTCAAGGACGGCGGCTGGGTCTGGGTCACCGGCGCCGAGAACAATTCCAGGGCAAGGATGAAGGCGCTCGTCACCGAGCGGGTCGGCAAGGGCGTTGCCTGGATGCCGTTCCATTTCGGCGGCTGGCTTGCGGGCAAGGATCTTCGCGGCAATTACCCGAAGGGCACCGATCCGATCGTGCTCGGCGAAAGCGCGAACACGATCACGACCTATGGATACGATCCCGCGACGGGCATGCAGGAGCCCAAGGTCACTCTCTGCCAGATCGCGGCGGCATAAGGAGCAACGACCATGGCACGTATGAAATTTCTCTGCGACGCCGACCGTTGCATCGAGTGCAACGCCTGCGTCACGGCCTGCAAGAACGAGCACGAGGTACCCTGGGGCATCAACCGCCGCCGGGTCGTCACCATCGCCGACGGCAAGCCGGGCGAACGCTCGGTCTCGATGGCCTGCATGCACTGTACGGACGCGCCCTGTGCGGCGGTGTGCCCGGTGAACTGTTTCTATACCACCGCCGACGGCGTGGTCCTGCACTCCAAGGATCTCTGCATCGGCTGCGGCTACTGCTTTTACGCCTGTCCGTTCGGCGCGCCGCAATATCCGAAGGTCGGCAATTTCGGCTCGCGCGGAAAGATGGACAAATGCACCTATTGTGCCGGCGGCCCCGAGGCCGATGGCAGCAAGGAAGAATACGAGAAATACGGTGCGAACCGGCTTGCGGAAGGCAAGCTGCCGCTGTGCGCCGAGATGTGCTCGACCAAGTCGCTGCTCGCCGGCGACGGCGAGATCATTGCGCAGATCTACAAGGAGCGCGTGCTGAAGCGCGGCTACGGCTCAGGCGCATGGGGCTGGAAGACCGCCTATCGCGAGACGATCGAGTCCTGACAACGGCCTGGCGCGGGTCGCGTCGATATCGGGAGGACCTTATGGCGTGTTTTGCACGATCTGTTCGGCTCGTCATTGGCGTGGCTGGACTCCTGCTGCTCGTCTCCGCGGCTTCCCCGTCGATCGCCCAGCAGGTCAACCCGACCGCAAGTTCGGTCAAGGAGCAACAGCTTCTGCAGGAACTGAACCGGGTGCAGGGACGCGTCAGCATTCCCGACCAGCGCTCGGGCGTTCTCGAACAGCCGGCAGGCCGTGAATGGCGCGAGTTCCGGAATGTGACGCTGCGCTGGATCGGCGGCATCGCGATTCTTGGCATGCTCGCGGGGCTGGTCATCTTCTATCTCAGCCGCGGGATGGTGCGACTGCAGAGCGGGCGTTCGGGCCGGACCATCGTGCGCTTTGGTGCTTTCGAGCGCTTCGTGCACTGGATGACGGCGACTTGCTTCATCATTCTGGCGATCTCGGGATTGAATGTCACTTTTGGACGTCCGTTGCTGCTGCCGCTGATCGGCCACGAGGCGTTTTCCGAATGGTCGCAATGGGCAAAATACGTTCATAACTATCTCAGCTTCCCGTTCACCATTGGCGTCGTGCTGATCTTCCTGATGTGGATCGGGGGCAATATCCCGAACAAGGTCGATGTCGATTGGATCAAGCGCGGCGGCGGCATCGTCGGGCACGATCATCCGCCGGCCTATCGTTTCAACGCCGGCCAGAAGGCGGTCTACTGGATCGTGGTTATCGGCGGAGGTCTGGTGGCAGCGACGGGCTATGCGCTGATGTTCCCGTTCTACCTGTCAGGCATCGAAGGGATGCAGCTCGCGCAGATCGTCCACTCCATCGTGGCGGTGCTCTTCACGGCAGTGATGCTGGCGCACATCTATATCGGCACGATCGGCATGGAAGGCGCGTTCGAGGCGATGGGAAGCGGCACCGTCGATGTCAATTGGGCCAGGGAACACCACAGCCTCTGGCTTGAGGAGGAGAATGCGCGCCAAGCCCGACCCCAGCCCTCGGTCACCGCGGCGGAGTAGGCGGGACGCGCGCGCTCGACGCGGAGGCGCTACAGCCGTACGCCCGTCGTCGCAAAGGCCTGTGCGACCGGCTCTTGCACGCGGTTTAGCGCCAACGCCCCGATCGTCGCCAAGACGACGGCGACGACGCAGGCGAGCAAGAAGACTTTCATTGCCGTTCTCCCAAAACTGATCGGGATGCCGTGAAAGTCTACACAAGATGGCGCGTCGCGAACAGCGCTGTCCGGCGCGCGTGAGCAGCCGTAGCTCAAGCCTTCGGGCGCAAGCGGCGACTTTCGGGAGGTTGCACCATCGAGACGTCGCATCCCGTGTTAGGTTGTTGGGCAGTATGCGTGGAGGGATGGATTGATCGCGCAATTTGAGCCTATGGAATTCCTCCGTCGCCCCAATCCGCGCAGGGGTCGGGTGGCGAAAATAGATGAATAGAATTAATGACTTAATGTGGAAATTCTGCGTGACCCCGACACTGGGTTGGACTGGCTGATCTTAAGGTCGGGTAGATGATGTTTGCTCTCGGCACAGAGCATGCGCGTGAGGGCCAGCGTCCCGCTCCAGAAGTCAAAATGGCGCTCCCGCCTGCGCGCTTGCTGAACTGGCTTTGATTCAGATCAACCCACGATGCGCTCCGATGCTCTGTTTATCGTGCGAGGTCCCGGGTCCAATGGGGAGCGCCGTGGCAGCCTGGAAGCACGCTTTGAGGGTCCTCCGCGCGACATTTATCGACGGCGACGCAAACAGCCGGCGCGCCGCGCATGGGTTGCAGCCATGCCGAAGCGATGTCGCAACGGGTCAGCTTCATTCTCGAGCGCCTGCAGTTCGCTCGATGCGGATTGCGGGATGCGTTTTGAGCGTTGTGGTCGTGCTGACCTCGACGGATTGTCTCGCGATGGAGTTTTCCCGTGTCCCGGGGTGCTTTGGAGATGTCTTGAAGCTCAGTGGAGATATCAGGGATGGGGACTTTGTCCGCTTTCGCGGATATCTGGCGACTGAACGCCGGATCGTTGGCCTCGATCTCGATTCCCGAGGTGGATCTCTCTACGAAGGCTTCCGTATCGCCATGCTCGCGCACCAGAAGCAGATCGCCAGTTATGTTTCCGGAGAATGCGACTCGGCCTGCGCTTTTATCTTCCTGGCGAGCAGGAAGCGTTATGTGGCGCCAAATGCCAAGATCGGCGTCCATTCGGTTTCCAATTTACACGGCAACGAGGACAGTCGAACGATTCGTGACACGATCAAGCTTGCAAGGTTGTCGGCCAAGCTCCGTATTCCTCCGTCGGCCATCGGCAGGATGGTGATGACTCCGCCGGGAAAGATCTCCTTTTTGAACAAGGAAGAGCTCGCTTCGCTGAAGGTCATGGAGCGGAATCCGTTTGACCGCACCGTTCGTACGGCAACCGCGGAATCAAGGAGTAGCTCCATCTGCGGCGCGGCGTCCTCGAAGAGCGCGTCGGAGCAGGAACGTCCGACGCGGAACGCCGCCGGCTCGAAGGGAAGCTAGGGGCGCTGGATGAGCGGGCCTTGGGCCGAGCCGGCTCGTATGGCTCAATTGGGTCAGTCAAGCCGCCGCACGTGACCTTGATTGCTTGGCACAAGCTGCACTGGTCTCTCCATCCCGCCGCGATCTACAATGGCAGTCATGGGATATGCCAGTGACAGATTCCGGCGAGTGCGTGGCGCAAGCCAGCCGGCTGGCTTGCGCCAGTGGCTGCGTCGCTGGCTTGCAGCGGCCGACCGCGATATTGCCTTCAGGGTCGCGGTCGTGACGGCCGGAATGCTGTCGACCGCGGCGATCGCCTTTGGATTGCTATCGTCCTGAGCGCGCCTCTTGTTCGCCGTGTGTGATGCTGAAATCGTTGTTCTGAGGTGCTCCGCCCGCGAAGCTCTGACAATATGAGCCATCGTCTCCAGCACGACACGGATCATTCCCGGCGGCAATGAATGCACTTCGAACTGGCTGAAAAGTCGAGCGCACGTCGAGACCGTCTGGCGGCCAAATTGGGCGTCGGGGCCTGCGCCGCGACCTTCCTGTTTTGCTGCGCGCAACCGACGGCGGCGCTGCCGCTGACGCCGTTCCGCTATGAGGCCCAGGCTCAGCGGCATTGCCCCGGCGATAGCGTGGTCTGGCTCGATTTTCGGCGCGGACGCTACTACCTCAAAGGGCAAAGCCGCTATGCCAGGGGCTTCGATGGCGGCTTCGTGTGCAGGAACGAAGCGCGCGAAAGCGGCTACCGGCGTTCGCTGCTCGGCCTGCGGTGACGTCACCGAAGGCCGGCCTGGCACGTAAAGACGGCACTACCATCCGTAATAGTAGCGTGGCCGAGCGTAATAGCCATAGCCGCCGCCCGGCGGGCAATAGTCGTAGCCATAGCCGCCGCCATAGCCGTATCCGCCGCCATAGCCGCCATAGTAGGGATACCCGCCATAGTAGGCCGAGCTCGCGATGGCTCCGCCAACGATCGCACCGGCGGCCGCGGCGCCCCAGCCTCGATAGCCCCATCCACGATAGCCTCCCCAGCTGCCGTAGCCTCGCCAACCGCGATAGCCCCAGCCGCCGCCGCGCCAGCCGCCCCAGCGCACCTGAAGGGCGGTATTGGCCTCGACCATGCCCTTCATGGCCGCGACGTTGGTCGGCAGTGGCGCCGCCTGGCTCGCGCCAATGCCGACCATGCTCGCAAGCAGGATCAGGGCCGGCAGGGTCTTGGTGTTCTTCATGACGTCCTCCACATCGGGGTGACATAGCCAGTCGCGATCGAAGCAGCCAAATCGAGAGCGGCTTTCCGATCCATGAGCAGGCCGAGCCTGTCAGCCGCCGCCGGCCGATGCTTGATTTGAATCAAAGTGGCGCGGGGGCGGTGCCAGACGATTGATCCTGCAGCTTGGGACAATTGCCGCGGATAGGCAGGCCGCGGCCTAAAGGGGGCACGATCGCGCTCGTATCCCGACCGCGAAGGCATCCCGGCAAAGTTGGAGCGGCCCCGATTCCTGCGCCCGAACCGGGGCCGCTTCTTCGGCGAAAGTCCGGACGCGTCACGCTTGATCTGAATCAAGCCGTGCACAGCAAGGCGATGGCACCGCTTCCCGCGTCGCTGCTGATGCTCAATCGAAAGCACGCTCTTGAAAACCCTGCGCCAGCTCGTGACCGGAGACGAGTTCATCCAGCTCGCAATTCGCCTCGGATTGCTGGCGCTGTTGATCTACTGGTCGTACGTCCTGGTCAGCCCGTTTGTGCCGATCCTGGCCTGGAGCGTGGTGCTCGTGGTCGCGCTCTATCCCGTCTTCACCTGGCTCGCAGCAATGCTCGGCGGCCATGCCGGCATCGCGGCGCTCGTGCTGACCTTGATCTCCCTGGGAGTCGTCATCGGGCCGGCGACCTGGCTCGGAATCGGAGCGGTGGAGGGGATGAGGGAACTCGCCGAACAACTGGGCGCCGGCAACGTGGTCGTGCCGTCGCCGCCGGCGGAGGTCAAGGATTGGCCGCTGATCGGCGGCCCACTCCATGAGATCTGGGATCGGGCGTCGACCAATCTGCGTGCCGTGCTGCGCGAGGTCGTGCCGCATCTGAAGCCGTTGGCCGGGACCCTGTTTGCGTTTGCCAGCAATGCCGGGATCGGGATGCTGAAGTTTCTGCTGGCGGTCGTCGTGGCAGGATTTCTGTTTCCGTATGGCTCGCGGCTTGCAGCGGCGTGCCGGAGCTTCCTGTCCCGCATCGTGCCGGAGCAGAGCGAGCACTTCCTCGATCTTGCTGGTGCGACCATCCGGGCGGTTTCCCGCGGCGTGATCGGCGTCGCCGTCCTGCAATCGCTGCTGGCCGGCATTGGCTTCAAGCTGGCGGGGATCTCGAGCGCGGGGCTGCTGGCGTTTGTCGTGATGCTGCTCGCGATCGTGCAGATCGGTGCGGCAATCGTGCTGTTTCCGGTGATCATCTGGCTATGGTCGGCCAAGGACTTCGCGACGGCGCTCGCCCTCACGTTCTTCTTCCTGGTCGTCGGCGTCCTCGACAATGTGCTGAAGCCGCTGGTGATGGGGCGGGGCCTGACCACGCCGGCGCTCGTCATCTTCGTCGGCGTGATCGGCGGCACGCTTGCCCACGGCATCTTGGGCCTGTTCATCGGTCCAATCATTCTCGCGGTCGCCTGGGAATTGATCACGGCATGGATCCGGGACGACCGCGCCCGGCTGGCGGGAGAGCGATGATGCTGTTTCAGCTCCTCGTGGGATCGGCGGTGAGCGCGATCAACATCGCGATCCATTCGCTCTGGACAGTCGCGGCCATCGGGTTGCTTCGCAACGTTGCCTTGAGCGCGCCCGGCCGGGCGGGGCTGCAGCTCAGCGGCGTGATGGTCGCGACCGCGCTTGCGCTGATGCTGGCGCACACGCTCGAGATCGTGGTGTGGAGCCTGGCCTATTGGGTGCTCGGCGCCGCACCCGCCGGCAGCAATCTGCTGTATTTCGCCTTCGTGAACTACACCACGCTCGGCTATGGCGATGTTGTCCCGGTCAAGCAGTGGCTGTTGATCGGACCGATGGCGGCCATGAACGGCATTCTCATGTTCGGGTGGTCGACCGCGGTCCTGTTCGAAGTGTTGCAAAAGACCATCGAGCGCCAGGCGGCGCTCACGAAATCACCCTGACGTCGTGGTCAGTTGTCCAGCCTGGCCAGCTGGTCGCGGTCAACCAGCATGATTTCGCGCTGGTTCGAGCCAAGGAAGTTGAGCGCGCCGTAGGCGTGCAGCTTGGACAGTGCACGTGACACGGTTTCGAGCGTCAGCCCGAGATAGTCGGCAATATCACGCCGGCACATCGGCAAGGCGACGACGCCGACTCCGGTCAGCCGGCGGTCCATTTCGAGCAGAAACGCGGCAATCCGCTCCAATGCGGTCTTGCGGCCGAGCAGCAGCATGTGCTCCTCGGCATGCCGGAGGTTGCTCGTGGTCATGACCAGCAGGTTGCGAGCCAGGGCGAAATCGGAATCGGCCACGCGTTCGAGGCTCATCCGCCTGATCAGATGCACGTTCGTGTCGACGATGGCTTCGGCGGTGAAGCGGTGAGTTTCGGCATTCTCGAGGCCGAAGATGTCCCCGACGAGGTGAAAGGCGCCGATCTGGCGGCGTCCGTCGGAGAGCAGCTTGTAGCTGCGGACCGCCCCCGAAACGACCTGGTAGACGTACTCCGCCGGCTCCTTCTCCCCGTAGATCTCGGTGCCTTTCCTGTAGTGGAATTCGCTGGTGGTGCAGTTGGCGTGCCGGGCGGTCAGCCCACCGAGGATGCTCGGTACATTGGCCGGTCTGACATTGACGCGAGCGAACATGGACTAACCCTCTTGGGTAACGACTGTTGCAGCGTCCGCGGCGGCTCGAAATGCTTGTCCGCGCGCAATGACTACGACAGGGCCCGGCCAGTCTCTATTGGTCTTGAGGTCATTGTCCTAAAGGACAGGGTGCGCCAAATGCGGCGATTTGTTCGCAATTGATGCGCACCATCTTAGATTACTTTTCAATTTTCACGCCGATAACCGGGTGCTATTTTTTGAACCCGTTGGTCTCCGGCTCCGAACGCTATGGGCAAGGCAATTCGGCTCTCTGGACTGGTCATTCTGCTGGCTGCGCTGTTGGCGCCGGCTGTCCTCCGGGCGCAAGGGATGCGCCCGCATTCGATGCTTGTGCTGGACCAGTCTGATCGGCGTGGCCCCTTTTACTACCAGGTGTTCGTTGGCTTACGGGATGCGGTGAGCACCCACGGTCACGCACCGACCACCGTCTACACGGAGAGCCTCGATCTCAATCGCTTCGGTGGCGAGGCCTATCAGGAGGATTTCCGGCGATTCCTCGAGGCAAAATATCGCGATCGGCCGATCGGCGTGGTGGTCACCATTGGAGCGGCTGCGCTTGAACTTGCGCTCCGCTGGCGTCCGCAGCTATGGCCCGATACGCCCATCGTGTTTGCGCTGGTCGAAGAGGCGGATTTCAAGCGATTGCGGCCGCCCGCCTATGTCACCGGCGGCATCTTGAGCTCGAAGCTCAGGGATGCCGTCACGGCCGCCCGTGCCGTGGTGCCGGACCTCAAGACCGTCGCGCTCGTTGGCGCGGAGTGGGACGGGCAGGTTCTGTTTCGCAGCTGGAAAGACCAGGCAGCGGCCGGCATTCCGGGACTCGACATCGTCGAGATCATCGGACGTCCGATGCCTGAGATCGTTGAGCGGGTCGCAGCGCTTCCCGACCGTAGCGCGATCATCTACACGGGCCTCTATAGCGACGGAAAGGGCAACTACTATCCGCCCTCGGATGCCCTCGCATTCGTCGCGGCAAGAGCCAACCGCCCGATTGTCGTCGCTGCGGAGACCTTCCTCGGGGCGGGTGGCATCGGCGGATTCGTTATGGTCCCGTCTCTGATCGGTGCCGAGGCTGCAGGAAGGGCGCTGCGGATTCTGGATGGTGAGGCACCGGAAAGCCTGCCACCGTCGGTCATCGATGCGGTGAAGCCGATCTTCAACTGGCGGCAGATGCAGCATTGGAACGTCAGCGAAGCCCGTCTGCCAAAAGGTAGCGAGATTCGCTTCCGCGAACCGACCTTCCTGGAAAAATATCGTTGGCGCGCCGTCGCCCTGGCCACGGCATTATTGGTTCAAACAACTCTGATTGCGTTTCTGCTGCATGAGCGTCACATGCGGCGGAGCGCCGAGGTCGAAGCCCGCAATCGCCTGTCTGAGCTCGCCCATATCAATCGGCAGGCGACTGCCGGAGAACTCTCGTCCTCGATCGCCCATGAGCTCAACCAGCCGCTCGGCTCGATCCTGACCAATGCCGAGAGCGCGGAGCTGATCCTCGCTTCGCCGACACCCGACCTTCAGGAGGTGCGGGAAATCATTTCCGACATCAAGCGCGATGATCTGCGTGCAAGCGAGGTGATCCGCAGGATGCGCAGTCTGCTCAAGCGTGCGCCATTTGAGAAGAAGGAGATCGACCTCAACCAGACCATGCAGGAAGCATTCGATTTCCTCAAGCTGCAGGCCTCGGCGCGCAACGTCGCAATCTACCTGCAGACCTCGCCGCAGACCCTGCGGGTGAAAGGTGACCCGGTGCAGTTGCAGCAAGTCATTCTCAACCTCGCGGTCAATAGCATGGACGCGATGGCCAAAATGCCCTACGGGCGCACCATCATCGGTCGTACGGAGGTCAATGGGGACGCGTCGGCGGTGATTTCCATCAGCGATTCCGGGCCGGGAATTCCGCAGGACAGGCTGAACGACATCTTCGATCCGTTCTTCACCACAAAGGAGCAGGGCATGGGCATTGGCCTCTCCATCGCGCGGACGATCGTTCTGGCGCATAGCGGTCAGCTCTGGGCCGAGAACCAGTCTGGAGGAGGCGCGGTATTCCACCTCTCACTGCCGCTGGCGGCGTAGCGCGTTTGGGTCTTGTTTGCCGAGGAGCAAGGTTCGATTTACGACCAACGCAGTATTTTCAGCCATGGCTGATGGTCATTCAATAAGTAGCGGCGATCGGCAGGCGGTGGAGCCAATAATGCACGCTTACGTGCACATAGTTGACGACGACGCCTCGTTTCGTGCAGCGCTCGAGCGCCGGCTCAAGCTTGCAGGCTATCGGGTTGCTACGTATGGATCGGCCGGTGAATTGCTCGACCAATTGCCCGACGACGGAGAGACCGGCTGTATCCTGCTGGACGTACGCATTCCCGGAATGAGTGGTCCGGAGCTGCAGCGCCGCCTCAACGAGCTGGGGTCGACGCTCCCGATCGTTTTCCTGACCGGATATGCCGACACAGCGACGACCGTCCAGGCGATCAAGGCAGGTGCCGAAGATTTTTTGACCAAGCCGATCGCGTCGGAACAGCTGATCGAGGCGATCAACCGCGCCGTTGCGCGGCACGAGCTGGCTCGTGGCCGGCGAACCAGGCTCGACTCACTGCGCGCGCTGCTGGCGAAGTTGACCCCGCGCGAACGGCAGGTGTTCGATCTGATTGTGCGCGGTCGGATCAACAAGCAGATCGCTCACGAACTTGGCACGACCGAACGCACGATCAAGGCGCATCGTCACCAGGTCATGGAGAAGATGCAGGTGCAGTCACTTGCCGAGCTGGTTTCGATCGCCGAGCAGCTCGGCACGCGCGCGTCCGGTGGCGAAGTCAAGGCTTGATCTGCCGGGCGGCTCTGCCCCTCATGTCCCATGGTACAATATGAAAGCCTTGTGACGGGGCGTATCTCCGATATTGGCTGCGCCAGTATTGCGCGCCGGTAGCCGCTTGACGTGCCCTTTATCCACACGCGGGCGAAGGTCATTCAGCGATAGGAAGAGGCTCCAGGATTTGCCGACCGCGAAACTCGTTTTCGTCGTGGATGATAATCCTTCCATGCTCCGTGGGATCGGGCGGCTTCTGCGGCAATGTGGTTTTGCATCCAGGCTATTCGAGACCGGAAGCGCGTTGCTGAAACATGGCAGCTTTGACAGCGCGGTTTGTCTGATACTGGACGTCAATCTCAGCGATGGGTCCGGGATCGAACTGCGGCACCGTTTGGCGGATCAGGGCATCGCAATCCCCGTCATCTACATCACCGGAAATGACAATCCGGCGACGCGCATGGCGGCAATGACATCGGGATGCGTGGCCTATCTGACCAAGCCATTCACTGCCAATTCGCTGATCCAACCGATTGAACGGCTGTTGGCCGGCGTGGTCTAGCGGCCACTGGTCTCGATCATTCATCGATGGCCTGATCGAGTGTCAACGCGGGTGACCCCTTGCGCACGGTCGCAAAGCGGTCGAGTGGCACCGATGTCGTCATGGTCAGAATGCTGGTGTCGACCACCTCGATCGAAAGCACCTTTCCACCGTCCATCTCCTCGAGCAGCTTGGGGTCGGCGACATCGGCCGCGATGCACATGTTGGTCACGCACCAGGTGTAGGGCAGGCGATAGGTTTGCTTCTGGTCGACCGATAGTTTGACGCCGGCCTGCAGGTACATCCCGACCGGCAGGAATAGCTGGAGGCGATCGGTGCCATCTTCACGCTCGATCAGATCGACGCGAACGGCCGTCTGTCCGGTGCCGAAGGTGCCGGTGATCGTCGTTCGGCATAATGTCTTGGCCCCGGCGGCATTGAAGCAGAGCTTTCGCCACTCGCCATACTTGATATCTCGCACCGGCGGGCGTGTCCCCCGCGCGGCCACTTCGCCACCGTCCTTCATTGCTGCCGGCGGTGAAGGCATCTGTTGACCGTGGGCAGCACTGATGCCGGCCGCAAGCAGCACCAATTTCGCCAAGGCACCATATCGGACCATGGATACTCCTCCAGCGGAAACGGCCGCCTAGCGAATCTTGTCCAGAAATCGTTCGACCAACGGCGACCATGTGGGAATGGAAGCGGGGGAGCCGATCAGGAAATGCCCTTCGTCGCCGAACGCGGGCAATAAATGGTATTCGGCTCGCCCGCCGGCACGCGAGAAGGCCTCGTGCATTCGCTTTGACAGGGCCGGGCCGAAGAACGTGTCGTTCTCGATGTAGAGCCACAGCATCGGCACCCGCGAGGTGTGGCCGAACGCGCCGGTCGCTTCGACCAGTCTGTCGGGAGCGCAATTGTTGTTGGGCTTGCCGTCGACACGGCCGCCGCGGCCCGCCGCGAAGGTGATGATGGCCTTGACCTGCGGTGGATTGAGGCTGGACAGGGCGATCGCCGCCCAGCCGCCGGCCGACTGTCCGACGACGATCACGTCCTTCGGTACGATGCGCTTTTCGGCGGCCATGTAATCAATGATCCAAAGATCGACCTGCGCGACGGCGAGGCCCGCATCGAGGAAATTGGGATTGGTGCATTTCCCGATCTTGGAGAAGAACGGGCCATAAAGACCGCGTTCGGGAATATCAATGGCTGCCGCGCCATAACCGGTCCCGACCGGCGCCACCACGAGGTAGCCGCGCCGCGCGAACCACATGGCGGCATCACGGAATTCGACCAGCGGGAAAAAGCTGCGATCCCTGGCGTTCAGTGACACGCCATGGTTCATGATGACCAGCGGGAAAGGACCATCGCCGAGCGGACGGACCAGATAAGCGAACATCGGCAGCGGCGTCGGCAACACCCAGATCTCTTCCTGAATGCGCTGGGGTGACTGTTGGTCATCGGCGCGTGCCGGAGCGGTCAGGCCAAGCAACAGCAGCGCTGCGGTTGCGAGGTTCCGTAAGCGGTGCTGACGCATGCCATACGCTCCGGCAGTTATTCTGGCAAATGTGCAGGTCACGACGATCGAGCCGCGCAAGATCAGAAGCACATTGAGGGCTGCAAGGCTTGATCTGAATCAACGCGCATCGGACCTGCCGGCGCAACCACATGCGACCATAGTGGCGTCATACGGCGGGCTTGATGTCGATCCAGGCAGAGAGGAGTCGGATGCGCTGGTTTCCGCCGGCGAACTGGCTCGCCGACTACCGCGTATCCTGGCTTGGGGCGGACGCAATCGCCGGGGTCACGCTGGCGGCCTACGCGATCCCGGTGTCGCTGGCCTATGCGGGGCTCGCGGGTCTGCCGCCGCAGATCGGCGTCTATGGCTATCTGCTCGGCGGCGTGGGCTACGCCCTGCTGGGCTCGTCCCGGCAGCTCGCGGTCGGACCCACCTCGGCGATCTCGCTGATGATCGCCGGCGCCGTCGGCATATTGGCCGGCGGCGATGCCACACGTTATGGACAGATTGCCAGTCTCGTGGCCTTCAGCGTCGCAGTGCTCTGCCTGATCGCCTGGCTGTTCAAGCTCAGCCTGCTGGTGCGGTTGATCAGCGATAGTATTTTGGTGGGCTTCAAGGCCGGAGCGGGCCTCACCATCATCGTGAGCCAGCTGCCCAGCCTGTTCGGCGTCGCCGGAGGCGGCCACAACTTCTTCGACCGCGTGATCAAGCTTGCCGGCCAGCTCGGCGATACCAGGCCGCTGGTGCTCGGCATTGGTGTGGCTGCGACGGTGCTGCTCCTGCTCGGCGAGCGCAGGCTCCCTGGAAAGCCCGTTGGGCTGGCAGTGGTCGCGCTGTCGATCCTCGCGGCCAGCGCATTCGGGCTCGCAGAGCTGGGTTTGCCGGTGACCGGGCTGATCCCGACCGGGTTGCCGACGATCTCGCTACCGACATTTGGTCTGCTCGAATTTGACGATCTCTTTCCGATCGCCGCCGGATGCCTCGTGCTGGCCTATGTGGAAGGAGTGTCTGCCGCACGAAGCTTTGCGGCAAAGCACGGCTACCCGCTGGATGTCAGGCAGGAGTTTCTGGGACTCGGCGCGGCCAATCTCGCCGCAGCCTTCGGGCATGGCTATCCCGTCGCCGGCGGGTTGTCGCAGTCGGCCGTGAATGACGCCGCCGGCGCACGCACGCCGCTGGCGCTGGTGTTCTGTTCGGCAACCCTCGCGCTCTGCCTGCTGTTCTTCACGGGCCTGCTGACCAATCTGCCGAAGACCGTGCTCGCCGCGATCGTTTTCTCAGCCGTCTACAAACTGGTCGACATTTCGGCGCTCGCCAGAATGTGGCGGATCAGCCGGATCGATTTCTATGCCGCTATCATCGCGCTGGTGTCCGTGCTGTTCCTCGGGATATTGCAGGGTGTGCTGCTGGCGGCCGTCGCCTCGATCTTCCTGCTGTTGTTGCGCGCGTCCCAGCCCAATATCGCGTTTCTGGGCCGTCAAGCCGGCAGTGGGCGCTATTCCGACCGGGCGCGACACGATGACGTCGAGCCCTTGACCGGGATCATCGCGTTCCGCCCGGAGACCTCGCTCCTTTATGTCAATGCCGAGACGATCTTCGAAACGGTGCTGGCGGCGCTTCGGGTGTCGCCAGACGTCAAGCTGGTGGCCTGCGACCTGTCGGCCTCGCCGTTCATCGACCTTGCGGGCTCGCGCATGCTGCACGACCTTCACCAGGAGCTCGAATCGCGCCAGATCACACTCTGCATCGTGGGCGCGCACGCGCAGTTGCGGGATCTGCTTCGGGCGGATGGTCTTGCCGATAAGACCGATAGCGGCGACTGGATGCGTACGCTCGACAGCGTATTGAGCAACAAGAAGCCGCAGGCAAGCATCTAGCGTCCGCCGCCGTGCGCACTGCTCGAACCTTGTTGCGTCGCAAGACGTCGCGATCACACAAGCCTAGGATGCTGTCCCAATCCAGTTGCAGCTTGACTTGGATCAAAGGGAGCAATGGCCCCAGTTCTTACGATTTAGACAGAACCAGCGCTGAGATCACGAGATCAGGAGACACTCATGGCCAACGACGCGAAGCCGGCACAGCAGCGCATCGACCAGTTCTTCTCCGGACCCGGCGGACGCGCCGACAACTGGCGCGATCTGGTCGAGGCGGCAAAGCTATGGAGCGGCGGCGGCGACCGCGCGGCGTATGACGCGGCGCTGTCGGCCCTGGCCGTCACCGAGGAGTTTCACGGCTACCCGGGCCTGCGCTTGATGACGGCGCTGAAGGAAGCCGCGGCGGCGGGCGACGCCGCCACCTCGCATATGCTTGCGACGCGGATCGCGCAGGCCCTTCAGACGAAATCCTTCCGCCAGCATGCCGGTGACTGGAGCACGCAGGATGACGGCAATGGCGACGTTCCGGATTTGCTCCCGCCAACGCTCGGACATTCGGCGGCGCGCCGTCCCTACTTTGAGACCCTGATCGTGACCGGGGTGCCAGCCAGCAACTGGCCGGGCCTCTCGGCCGAATGGCGCAGGCTGCGGCGTCCGGTCGACGCCTTCATCTATGAGGCCGTGATGGTGGGCAGTCTCGAGGACGCCTTCTGCGCGGCAATGCTGAACCCCAATATTGCGGCGGTCGTGATCAATGAGGGCTTTGCCCTGCGTTCGCGTCATGATGCGCCGGTGTTGCGGTCCATGATGACCGCGATGGGGCTCAGCCATGAGTCCGACGCTACCGCGTTGGGGCTGGCTCACATTCTGAAGCGAGTACGACCGGAGCTCGACATCTACCTGATGTCGAATCGCGACGTGGAAGCCATTGCCGGTAACCCCGAGGCCGATGTGGTGCGCCGGGTCTTCTATTCGGTCGAGGATATCCTCGAGTTGCATCTCTCGATCCTGGAAGGCGTGCAGGACCGCTTCGACACGCCGTTCTTCGACAATCTCAAGAAATACGCGCAGCGGCCGATCGGCACCTTCCACGCGCTGCCGATCGCGCGCGGCAAGTCCGTGTTCAAGTCGGACTGGATCCGCGACATGGGCGAATTCTACGGACTGAACCTGTTCCTTGCCGAGAGCAGCGCGACCACCGGCGGCCTCGACAGCATGCTGGAGCCGACCGGCAACATCAAGAAGGCGCAGGAGAAGGCCGCGCGCGCGCTCGGCGCCGACCGCGTCTACTTCGTGACCAACGGCACTTCGACATCCAACAAGATGGCCGTGCAGGCGCTGCTGGGTCCCGGCGACATCGCGATCGTCGACCGCAACTGCCACAAGTCGCACCACTACGGCATGGTCTTGGCCGGCGCGCAGCCGCTCTACGTCGAGGCATTCCCGATGACGGAATACTCGATGTATGGCGCGGTGCCGTTGCAGACGATCAAGCAGGCGCTTCTGAACGCGAAGGCCGACGGCCGGCTCGACCGGGTCAAGATGATCGACCTGACCAATTGCACCTTCGACGGCCATATCTACAACACGCGGCGGGTGATGGAGGAATGCCTTGCGATCAAGCCCGACCTGATCTTCCTCTGGGACGAGGCCTGGTTTGGCTTCGCGCGGTTTTCGCCGTTCCTGAGGCGGCGAACCGCGATGGGCGCGGCGAACGAGATCGAAGCCTGGATGCACGATCCCAAGTCGGTTGCGGCCTATGAGAAACAGCAGGCCGAGCTCGGCAAGGATCCTTCCGACGAGGTTCTGCTCAAGACCAGGCTGATCCCCGATCCGCGCCAGATCCGGCTGCGCGTCTACCAGACCAACTCGACCCACAAGTCGATGTCGGCGATACGGCAGGGCTCGATGCTGGCGGTCAAGGACATCGAATTCCACACCGTCGAAGCGCAGTTCAAGGAGGCCGTATTCACGCACGCCTCGACCAGCCCGAACCAGCAGCTGATCGCGAGCCTCGACGTCTCGCGCCGGCAGATGGAGCTCGAGGGATATGGACTGGTGGCCAATGCCATGGAGATCGCGTTCGCCATCCGCAACGCGGTCAACACCAATCCGTTGATTTCGAGATATTTCCGCGTTCTCGGCGCGGATGCCATGGTGCCGAAGGAGTATCGCCAGAGCGGATTCACCGACTATCTGGCGGCCGGGACCAACTGGGCGAGCGCCCTGAAGAGCCTGAACGACGACGAGTTCTGTCTCGATCCGACCCGGATGACGCTGGTCTGCGGCACCGCCGGGTACGACGGAACGTCGTTCAAGGGGCTGCTCGCCAGCCGCTACAACATCCAGGTCAACAAGACCTCGCGCAATTCGGTCCTGATCCAGTCCAACATCAACAATACGCGGAGCGATGTCGCGCATCTCGTCCGGGTGCTGGCCGAAATCTCCGGTGAAATCGACCGCGGCCTCGTCAAGGGCGGCGCGAACGCCAGGGTCGACTTCGACATGCGGGTCAACAGCCTGATGAAGGATGTCCCCGATCTGCCGAACTTCTCGCATTTCCACGACGCCTATCGCGGCGATGCCGGCGCGAGGACGAATGAGGGGGACATCCGCGGCGGGTTCTATTCGGCTTATGACGCTGCAGGATGCGAATATATTCGCCTGAACGATCCCGAGATCGACAGGCGCCTGAAGAACGGGCCCGATCTCGTCTCCGCCAGCTTCGTGATTCCCTATCCGCCGGGCTTCCCGATCATGGTCCCTGGCCAGGTCATCACGCAGGAGACCATCGATTTCATGCGCAAGCTGGATGTGAAGGAGATCCATGGCTACGACGCGGCCGAGGGCCTGAAGCTCGTGACGACCGAGGCGCTGGCCAGGACGGGCAAGCCGCGAGCGGCCGCGCCGAAGTTCAAGGCTGCATCATAGACGAAGGAGAGTCCGCAAGGCGTCTTCGCATTCTTGCGGCGATGAATCTTGCGCAACAAGTCGTAACGCAACCGGTTTCCGGAGGGACACCATGAGGAAAGTGAGTTTGATCGGAGCTCTTGCTACGTTGGCAATTGGATTGGCCGGCTTCAGCACGCCGTCGCCGGCTGAAACCGGCTCGGTCGCCGTCATCTTCACCAAGGGTGGATTCATCGTTGGTGTCGGAGGCGGCGAGGGCGTATTGACCCTGCGCGGCAAGCACTATCCGTTCACGGTGTCGGGCATGAGCGTCGGCTTCACGATCGGCGCTTCGACCACCAAGCTGGTCGGGCGGGCCCTCAATCTCAGAGGGCCTGCCTCGATCGAAGGCTCCTACAGCGCTGCAGGCGCCGGTGGGGCGATCGCCGCGGGCGCCGGCGGCGTGCAGCTGCAGAACGCCAATGGCGTGATCCTGCAGCTCAGCGGCCCGAAGGTCGGCGCCGAGGTCTCGGCCGCTGTGGGCGGGGTTTCCATCCGCTTGAAATAGGTCCGGAGTGATCCAGGCCGCACCCGGCGCGGCCTGGACCTCTAGTATCGTTCCTCGACGAACTTCATTCCGCGCAGTCCAGCCCGATCGTTGTAGCGACCCTTGTTGGAGCGCTTGGGCAGTCTGACCTTGTCGCGCCTGACCCGTCCGTGAGGAATTGTCTTCAGCAGGAACGAGATGCAGTTCAGCCGCGCCCGCCGCTTGTCATCGGAACGGATGACGTTCCAGGGCGCGTGTTTCGAGCTCGTCGCCTTGAACATCAAGTCACGTGCCCGGGAGTAATCATACCAGCGGCGGTAGGATTCCGTGTCCATCGGGCTCAGCTTCCACTGCCGCAGCGGATCGTCGATCCGGGCCCTGAAGCGGCGTTCCTGCTCGTCCATCCCGACCTCGAGCCACAGCTTGATCAGAATGATGCCGCCCTCGATGATGTATTGCTCCATCTGCGGGCAAAGCGAGAGAAACCGTTTGTGCTCCGCCGGCGTGCAGAACCCCATCACATATTCGACGCCTGCGCGATTGTACCAGCTGCGATCGAAGATCACGATCTCGCCCGCGGCCGGAAACTGCTGCATGTAGCGCTGGAGGAAGAGCTGGGACTTCTCACGGTCGGATGGTGCGGGCAGGGCGACCACGCGAAACACGCGCGGGCTGACCTTCTCGGTCAGGGCCTTGATCGTTCCGCCCTTGCCGGCCGCATCGCGTCCCTCGAACAGGATGATGACCCTGAGCTTGTTCGCTATGACCCATTCCTGGAGATGGCAGAGCTGGATCTGCAGCTTTTGCAGCTTTTCCTCGTAGTCCTTCCGCTTCATCTTGCCGGCAGGCTTGTCTTTCGCCATCGATACCCCGTCCATCGTTCGAGTGCTTAGCCCCAGGCAATGACGATTCCGATATCGCCGGGCATGCCGCCGGGGTATTCAACGACCTGATAGCGGATGCGGTAGCCGCGCGGCTGCAGGTAGTCAGCCCAAAGCTGGTATATTTCCCTGGGTATGCCTGTCAGCGTCTTCTCCCAGCCGGCCTCCATCTGATTGATGGCTCGCCCCTTGTCGGTGCACAGCGTATTGGGGAAGCGATAGACCTGCACTTCGCTCAACCCGTTGCGCACTGCCCGCTGAATCACCGTCGACGCCAGTTTGACCTTCTCGTCCTCGCTGAGCCCGGAGGGCTTGCTCAGCCGCTCGATCAACGCGCGCTTCTCGGCTTCGATGGCAGCCGCACGCTTGGCATGCTCCTCGGCTTTTTCCGCTTCCTTCAGCGCGGCCTGCTTCTGGATCTCGTGTGCCTTGGGGATCAGGTCATCGATCTTGTCTCGCATGGCTGGGACTCCTAAGCCCGATCTTCCACCTTTCCCCCGGCACGGTAGGGATGAGCCGACCGGCTTCCTTGATCCAAATCAAGCTAGCCGCGCGGCAGGAAGGCACGGTGCGGGCACGGCTGCGACGCGCCTGGTGCTCGGAAGGGAGATGAAACTTGAGCGAACAGATCCATCCGGCAGCCCCCCATCATCTGCCGTTTTTCATTCCCGGCGCCGACGGGTCGGACACACTGATGGTGGTGATGGGCCTTTTCCTTGTGGGTACAATCTTCTGGGTTGGTACCCTATACTGGAAGTTGCACAGCCTGCCGGAGCGGCTGGCGCACAAGTCCCAGAAGCTGCAGTTTGAGTTCGTCGCCGTCCTCGGTCTGATCTCTCTTTTCACCCACATGCATATCTTCTGGGTCGCCGGCCTGCTGCTGGCACTCATCGACCTGCCGGATTTCGGCACACCGATGCGAAGCATTGCCGATTCCGTCGAGCGCATTGCCGACGCCACGCCGGGTGCGCCCGCTGCTGAACCCGAAGCCGAGCCCACATCCGGCGGCGGCCCCGACGTCCGAACGCCGGCGAAGCAAGAGGTGCACAACCATGTTTGAGCTCATGCTCTGCTCGCTGGTGACGATCCTGCCGGATTACCTCTACCGCCACTATTGGCAAGGCAAGCGGTTCGGCAAGGAGATCACGTTCTTCTCCGTCTGGTACGAACTGAGGTGGGGGATCACCGGCTGCCTGATGCTCACGATTTCGCTGATCACGATGATCTTCTACTTTCATCCCTCGACGACTTCCGCGGCAATTTACTTCAGGACCGTGCCGATCCTGCCTGAAGGCTCCGGCCGCGTCGTTGAGGTCAATGTCGGCTTCACCGAATCGGTGAAGAAGGGTGACGTCCTGTTCCGGCTCGATAGTTCGAAGCAGGAGGCTGCGCTCGAGACCGCCAAGCGAAAGGTCGCCGAGGTGGATGCGTCGCTGATCTCGGCGCAGGCCGACGTCGTCAAGGCAGACGCTCAGGTCGGTGAGGCGAAAGCCTCATTGCAGCAGGCCAAGGACGAGCTGGATGTGAAGAGCGAATTGCAACGCCGCAATCCCGGCATCGTGCCGCAACGCGACATCGAGAAGCTGCAGGTGCTGGTCGATCAGCGGCAGTCCGGCGTCGATGCCGCCAGCGCTGCCAAGGAATCGGCGACGCTGCGCGTCTCCACGCTGTTGCCGGCCGAGAAGGCGAGCGCCGAGGCCGCGCGCGCACAGGCGCAAGTCGATCTCGACAAGACCTTCGTCCGTGCCGGCGTCGACGGCCGTGTCGAGCAATTCCTCGTTCGCCCCGGGGACCTCGTCGCCCAGATCATGCGACCGGCCGGAATCATGATACCCGACGAATCGGGCCGGAACAGGTTGCAGGCCGGATTCGGGCAGATCGAGGCCCAGGTGATGAAGCCCGGCATGATCGCGGAAGCCGCGTGCATCTCGAGACCCTGGGTTATCATTCCGCTGGTCATCACCAGCGTGCAGGATTTCATTGCCGCCGGCCAGTTCCGGGCCAGCGAGCTGTTGATCGACCCGCAGAACCTGCAAAAGCCGGGTTCGATCCTCGTGTTCCTTGAGCCGCTATACAAGGGGGGGCTTGACGGTGTGACGCCGGGCAGCACCTGCATCGTCAATGCCTACACCAGCAACCATGACGTGATTGACGATCCGAAAACCGGCGCGTTGAAGGGCTTTGCCCTGCACGCCGTCGACGCGACCGGGCTGGTCCATGCTTTGCTGCTCCGGATCCAGGCTCTGCTGCTGCCGATCAAGACGCTGGTGTTAAGCGGTCATTGAAGGGCGTGAACAGGGAGACGGCATATGAAACCGCGCTGTAAGTTTCGTGCAATCGTGGCGACGGGCGTGATCTTGGGCATGATCTTCGGATTGCCGGGTTACGCGCACGCATTCGATCTCACGGGCGCCTGGGCCACGAGCGCCGAGCAATGCCGAAAAGTGTTCGCCCACAAGGGCAGGGCGAACCAGCTGACCTTCACGAACTTCTCAGGCGTCTATGGCGGCGGATTCATTGCCGAGCCTGATCGCCTGCGGGGCAAGTTCGAGAACTGCAAGATCAAATCGCGCAAGGACGACGGCCAGACCATCAACATCATCGTCGGCTGCGCGTCCGGAATCATGGTATCGAATGTGCAGTTCTTCCTTAAGGCCGTCGACGACGATACCATTACGCGCCAGTTCCCGGGCATCGAGGGGATGGAGGTCAACTATCATCGTTGCAAGATCTAGAGGCGTCCGCTCCCCGCGCTGGCTCCGCGCCGCCGGATCGTTGTCGGCTGACGCCGGACCGACTGGGTGATACGCCGTGGATCCCAGCAGGTTGCCGAGGTCATTGCGCATCGCCCTGGTGGCCGGCCTCGTCCTTTTGGTTGGGGGCGCAGGCTTGCTGGCCTATCGCTGGTACGAGCGGCCGACGACCTTGACGATCGCGGTCGGGTCGGTCGACGGCGAGGCCGGCAGGCTGGTCTCGGCGATCGCGGGGAAGTTTGCCCAGTCGAAAGCGCCAGTCCGGCTCAGCTTGGTCGAGACGCCGGGACCGCTTGAGTCCGCCAAGGCATTCGCGTCCGGAAAGGTCGACCTCGCGGTCGTGCGTGGAGACGTCGGCGATCTCTCGCAAGCCCAGGCCGTTATCGTGTTGGCCCACGCCACCGTCCTGCTGGTCGCGCCGCCCGGCGCGGCGATATCCGACGTGGCGGAGTTGAAACGCGCCACCATCGGCGTGATCGGCGCCGAGGCCAATCAGAAGCTGATCAAGGTGCTGACCGACGAATACGACCTGACGCGCGCGGGCGTGACGTTCAAGCCGCTCGCCCCCGCGGACGCGCGCCGGGCGCTCGATGCCAAGGAAGTCCGGGCGATCCTGCTCGTCATACCTTTGACCGAAAAATATCTTTCGCTGCTGCGCAATGTCTTCTCGCGCACCACGCGGGCCGGCCCGGTGACGATCGCCATCGAGTCCGCCGGAGCCATCGCCGAAAAGGAGCGCGCCTATGAAAGCTTCGACGTGCCGAAGGGGACCTTGCGCGGCTCGCCGCCTGTTCCTGCCGACGACCTGACGACGCTGCAGACGTCGTTCTATCTGGTGGCACAGAAGAAGCTCGGAAATGACCTGATCGGCGACCTGACGCAGTCGATCATGAATGCGCGACGGGATTTGCTTGCCGAGTTGCCGGCACTTGCCCAGATCGCGACGCCCGATACCGACGCAGGCGCCTACATCCCGGTGCATCCGGGGGCGGCGGCGGTCTATGAGGGGACCAGGGAGAGTTTTCTCGACCAGTGGGGCAATGCGATCTTCCTGGCGCCGATGATCGCCGGTGGACTTGCGTCCGTGCTTGCGGCAGCGTGGAAATTCCTCCGACCGGTCGAGACACCGAGCCGCGAGGAGGCGCTCGACACGCTTTACGCGCTGGGGCCTCGGGTCCGCGCGGCCGGGCGTGAGTCGGAGCTGGAAGAGATCGAGCGCGAAATCGACCAGGTGCTGCGAACGCAGCGCGACCAGCCGGTCGCGGACGACAAGGCCGAGCGCGCCGTCACGGCGGTGAACGTTGCGGCCCATCGGCTCGAGAACCTGATCCACGATCGCCGCATCCACCTTGCGTCGCGACAGTCGGGGCAAGTCGAAAGCCAAGCCGAAAGCCGAGTCGAAAGCTGAGCCGACAGCTGACCGGAAGGGCGGTTTCCTTGATCTTGATCAAGGATGGGACGGAATCCTGACCGATGTTGTCGACCGTTGGTGTCGATGGAGGTCGCGATGTTCCGTTGGGGCAAGACTCTGCTGGCGGTTGTGCTGGTGTCGGTGACGTCCGTTGCCGCATTCGCGCAGACTGCCGACAAGCCGCCGGCCCAGACCAGCCAGCCGGCCGCGGCGACAACGCAGCCTGCCGATCAACTCCTGAAGCCGGAACAGCTGGAAGCCCTGGTGGCGCCGATCGCGCTTTACCCGGACTCGCTGCTCGCCAACGTGCTGGCGGCATCGACCTATCCGCTCGAGGTCGTGCAGGCCGATCGCTGGCTCAAGGAGCGCAAGAGCTTGAAAGGGGATGCGCTGAAGGCCGAGGTCGACAAGCAGGCCTGGGATGACAGCGTAAAGGCGCTTGCGAGCACCGCCGACGTGCTCGCGATGATGAGCGACAAGATCGATTGGACGAAGAATCTGGGCGATGCCGTGCTGGCGCAGCAGCCAGACGTCATGGATGCGATCCAGCGGCTGCGCAGCAAGGCGCAGGCCAACAACAAGCTGGTGACGACCAAGCAGCAGAAAGTCAGCGTCCAGACCCAGGAGAGCAAGCAGGTCATCGTCATCGAGCAGACCGATCCGAACACGGTCTACGTGCCCTATTACGATCCCGCGACGGTCTATGGCGCGTGGCCCTATGCAGACTATCCGCCGTATTATTTCGGCTATCCGTCCTATATCGGCGCCGGGGTGATCGCGGCAGGTCTTGCCTTCGGCGCCGGATGGGCGATCGGACGCTGGGGTAATTATTGGGGCGGCGGCTTCAACTGGGGCAACCGCAACGTCTACGTCAATCACCGGACCACCAACGTCGCAAACGGCTGGCAGCACAATCCGGCGCATCGCCAGGGCGTCCGCTACAACAACAGCAACGTCCAGCAGCGCTTCGGCGGCAACGCCAATCGGGCCGGTGCCGGCGATCGGATGGATTTTCGCGGCCGCGATGGTCAGCAGGTTCTCAAGCCCGGCGGCGATCGTCAGGGCGCAGATCGCGCCGGTGACCGGGCAGGAGACCGCGGTGATCGCGCCGGAGATCGGGCTGGGGACCGTGGAGGCGACCGCGGCGGAGACCGTGCGGGCGATCGCGGCAAAGGTGGCGACCGCGCAGGTGCCGCCGATCGCGCCAAGGGCGGCGACCGCGCCGGCGCCGGCGCCGGCAACAAGGCCAAGGGCGGCGGCGATCGCGCAAAGGCCGCCAACCGCGGCAATGCCGGTAACCGCGCAGCTGCTGCGAATCGTGGCGGTGGCAGTCGCGGTGGCGCCATGAACGTATCGTCCGGACGGGCGGCTGCGGCGGCATCGGCGCGCGGGCGATCGAGTATGGCCAGCATGCCGCGCGGCGGCGGTGCAAGTTTTGCCGGCCGTGGCGGTGGCGGCTTCCATGGCGGCGGCGGAGGCGGCTTCCGCGGCGGTGGCGGAGGTGGCGGCTTCCGCGGCGGCGGCGGTGGACGACGCTCCGACATCGCGCTCAAGCACGATATCGAGCTGCTTGGACATCTCGCCAACGGCCTCGGCTACTATCGCTTCAGCTATCTCGGCAGCAACAAGAGCTATGTCGGCGTGATGGCGCAGGAGGTCGAGCAGGTCATGCCGGCGGCGGTGGCGCGCGGCGCCGACGGCTATCTCAGGGTCTATTACGACAAGCTTGGACTCAAGTTCCGCAGCTACCACGACTGGCTTGCCACCGGCGCGAAGATTCCGTCCCCGTCGGAGGCACCACGATGACAGGCCCCTCATACTCGCGAATGGATCGTATTGCCTCGATCGGCGCGGCCGCGGCGACGGCACTCGCCTTGCTGCTGTCTCCTGCGCGCGCGCAGCAAGGCTTCCCCAATCCGGAAGACGCGGCGTCCGCCTTGGCAACCGCGGTCAAGGCCGGCACTAGTCGGGCGATGCTGAAGGTGCTGGGCCGCGATGCCGCCGATATCATCGAATCGGGCGACGATGTCGCCGACGCCAATGCGCGAGAGAGCTTTCTTTCCGCCTACGACGCCAAGCATTCGATCAAGGCTGACGGCAACAAGAGAGCCACCTTGATTCTGGGGAGGGACGATTTCCCGTTCCCGATCCCGCTCGTCAACAACAATGACGGCTGGAGTTTCGACGCCGCCGCGGGACGTCGCGAAATCCTCTACCGCAGGATCGGCCGCAACGAGTTGGCCGCGATCCAGACCTGCCTTGCCTATGTCGACGCACAGAACGAATACGCAGAGAAGGATCGCGGCGAGGGTGTGGGCGCCTATGCCCAGCGCATCGTCAGCAGGCCGGGCAAGACGGACGGGTTGTTCTGGCGCGACGACAAGGATCCAAGCCCGCTCGGCGAACTGGCGGCCCAGGCCGCTGCGGAAGGCTACAAGGTCGGCGAGCAGAGCATGCCGTACCACGGCTACTACTACCGGATCCTGAAGGCACAGGGCTCCGACGCCCCGGGCGGCGCGCTGAACTATGTCGTGAGGGGCAAGATGATCGGCGGCTTCGCGCTGGTCGCCTATCCCGCCGAATACGGCAATTCCGGCGTCATGACCTTCCTGGTCAACCACGCAGGCACGGTCTATCAGAAGGATCTCGGCTCACGCACCGATTTCCTCGCCAAGCGCATGATCGTTTTCGATCCGGATCAGACCTGGAAGAAAGTGGACCCGGCAAATCCCTGAGCGAGGAGGGGGCTGCAGTGACGCGATCCGTGATCCGTTCCGTCGTACTGGCGCTTGCGGCGATGGTCCTTCCGGTCGCGCCATGCTTCGCGCAGGCCGTCGGCCACGTCCAGGTCAAGTTCGTGAAGGCGGCGCTCGTCGTGGGCGGCGGCGGCGGCAGCGGCACGTTGACCTACCGCGGGCGGCACTATCGGTTCATCGCGTCCGGCTTCAGCCTCGGCGTGACGGCCGGCGCGTCGGTGACCTGGCTGGAAGGCACCGCGTCAGGCATCAGGGACGTCAACGATTTCGCCGGCAGCTACACGCTGGTCGGAGCAGGCGGCGCATGGGCCGGTGGCGTAGGCGGGGTGAGCCTGCGAAATGAACAGGGCGTTGTGCTCATGCTCAAGGGACCGAAAGCAGGATTGGAATTCGCCGCCAATCTGGGCGGCCTCACGATTTCGCTGCGGTGAACTCGCGCGTCATTTGCCTTGCCTCATTCTCGATGCAGGGCTGGGCGTCGGCCGCTCAATGACCTGCGATGCCGCCGCGCCGAGATGCTGCACCCGTATTTCTACGGACCGGAACGCTTGACCAAGATCAAGGCGCCACCGACGGCCGGATGATGTGTCGGTTGGGCTGTCCGTTCTCCTTGGTGTCGCGGTGCTGGCCATCTGGTACGTCACTTTCGAGATCCGCCAACGTGGTCTGCTGAATCGAAGGGCGCGTAGCCCTCGCGAGACCAGAACATTTGCAAGCGAATCGGAAGCCAAGGCGTTCGCGCGATCAAAACTGGATGAAGGGCTGGTCGTGTTTGCCGGCACCATCAATCCACATCTTCCAAGGCAATTGATCACTTCGCAGAACATCGCCGATTGGCTCGTCGAGCAGTGAGCTCAGATGCCAAAAGCAGCAACCAGGCGCGCAGTGTTCGATTGCCCTTGAGTGTTGCCATTTTGGCACGCGGTTTTTCGTGACCCGCATCTAGGCTTCGATTGTTGCACCGATTTGGTGAGCGCAATGGTTGCTGTTCTCGATTAACGCGATGAGACCCGGAGATCATTCCATGAAGAGATTTTTGCTTTCTGTCGCCGCGATAGTCGGCATGGCCACGCCGGCATTGTCGGCTGACATGGCCGTCAAGGCGGCGCCTGTGCCGGTCCCTCCGCCGGTCTACAACTGGACCGGCTTCTATATCGGTGCCAATGGCGGCTGGGGTCAGAGCCGGACCTGCTGGGATTTCCTCCCCGCCCTCGGAGGCGTCGTGGCCGACGGGTGCAGTTCGCGCTCCGGCGGCGTTTTCGGCGGACAGCTCGGTTATCGCTGGCAGGCCGGCCAGTTCGTGTTTGGCCTGGAAGGACAGGGTGATTGGGCGGACCTGAAGAGTTCGCGCCTCAGCCTGATCGATCCGAGGTTCTCGACGACAACGAAGACCGACGGCCTGGGTCTCTTCACCGGCCAGCTCGGCTGGGCTTGGGATGCCGCGCTGTTCTATGTGAAGGGCGGTGCAGCGGTCACCAGCAATCGCTATGACATCTGGACCACGGTCGGCGGAATCGGGGTCGCGTCGGCGACGTCGACCCGTTGGGGCGGCACCGTCGGCGTGGGCTTCGAATACGGCTTCACTCCGAACTGGTCCGTCGGGCTCGAATATGACCGTCTCTTCATGGGCGATGCGAACAACACGTTCTCGGTCGTCAATCCCATCGTGGCCGGCGCCGCCAACCGGATTGGACAAGACGTGGATCTGCTGACGATACGCCTGAACTATCGGTTCGGCGGGCCGGTCGTCGCGAGATACTGATCTTCGTGAGCCCATGTCATTTGAGCCCCGGCACCATCGCCGGGGCTCTTGCTTTGCTTCAGCACTGCCGGATCAGACGCTCGATGCGGCAGGTGCCGCTGTCAGCGTTTTGCGGCTCCGCCCTTCGCTGCTTCGTAGGCGTCGCGATAGCCTCTGGCGATCGTCCGAACGCCGCGCCCGATATCGTCATAGACATCGTCAGGCAGGTTCGCCAGCGACACGCGAAGCGACCATTCGGGCGCATCGAAGCCGCCGCCGTTCAACAGCACGATCCCGTGGGCTTCGGCCAGCCTGAACGCGAGGTCCAGCGGATGGACGTTCTTCTTCAGATATTCGACCGCAGCGTCGCCGATGTTCTTTCGGGCCCAGAACTCGAAATCGATCAGGGCGTAGTAGGCATCGTAGTTCGGATTCGGGCTTAGCTTGTCGGCCAGCCCGAGCCCGTCGAGCATCGACCACAGGCGCTTGTTGACGATCTCCATGCAAGCCGCCTGATAGGCCTTGTTCACGTCCATCATCTCGGCGAGCGAGAACAGGCTCATCATCACCTGCTGCGGCAACGACAATCCCGCGGTGTGATTGAGCGCCACGTCGCGGCTGTCGGCGACGATGCGGTCGATCAGCTTGAGCTTGCGCGGTTCGAGCGTGAGCGGCCCGTAGCGCTTATCGAGTGCCTTGACGGCGTCGTCCGGAAGCCTGGCGATCATCTTGTCGAAGATGTTGTCCTCGTGGATGGCGATGGCCCCGAGCCGCCATCCTGTGCAGCCAAAATACTTCGAATAGGAGTAGACACCGATGGTGTTGTGCGGCAGTTCGCCCAGCAGCGAACGGAAGCCGTGCACGAAGGTGCCGTAGACATCGTCGGTGAGGATCATCAGGTCGGGGCGCTTGGTCTTGACCAGATTGGCCAACTTGGCAACCGTCTCCTTGCTCAACGCCATCCCCGGAGGGTTGGACGGATTGACCACGAAGAAGGCCTTGATCTTCGGATCCTCAAGCTTCTTGATTTCCTCGTCGGTGAACTGGAACTTGTTTTCCTGCGGAGCCCTGATCTGAACGATCTTCAGGTCGTAGTCTTCCAGGTGCGTCATCTCGATGTAGGGCGTGAAAATCGGCGTCGCCAGCGCGATCGTATCGCCAGGCACCAGCAGGCGGTTGGCCTTCAACGACTTGAAGAGGTAGCACATCGCCGCCGTGCCGCCCTCGACGGCATAGATATCGAATTTCCCGGCCGGCCGGGGCTCGCCGCAAACCGCCCACATCAGGTATTCGTGCACGATCTTTTCGTTGTGCACCAGCATGCGGTCCGGCACCGGGTAATTGTCGCCGATGATCGAATCCACCAGCTCGTGGACGAAGGCGTCCGGATCGAAGCCGAACTTCTTGACTGCAAAGGGCAGCATCTCGGTCAGGAAGCTCGCGCCCGGCATGTCCTTGTGCTGTTTGAGCCAGGCCTCGAACCGGCCGGCGATGCCGTTTGCCTGAGGCATGCCGCCGATGCCCGCCGGGTGCTCCATCACCCGCTTGCTCTCGGTGATGGCGAATTGTCCCAGCAGGAAGAAGCCTTCGCGCGGCGTCGTCGCCACCCAGTTCGGATTGCCCCGCCCGGCGTTCAGGAAGGGCATCTGGCTCCGCTTCGAATTGCTCTTGGCGAGGTTGATCAGTTCGTCCTTGATCTCGAAGGGGCTCAACGCCTCGAATTTCTTCAGGGTTAGAAGATCGGCCATTTGACACTCCCGGGGCGATGCAGGCTGTTGGAATGGAGGCGACAGGCTCTGTTGCCTGCGCAATCGCGCGCAGCATGATCGGCGGCCGGTGGCGAGCCTTGATCTATGTCAACGGTCGCGCGCAAGCGGTCCGATCGCTACGACGGATAGCTGCTCACGATGCAATGTGCAGGGCACGCGCGTGGTGTCGGCAAGATCATGAAATCGCAAGGCTCTCGCAGTTGCGGTTGACATAGATCAATATCCTGCTCGCCAACCGCCGTCTGATGTCGACCGATACGGTTGCTCGCCCTTTTCGGCCCCCCGCATGAGATCGAAGCGGGCGCACGCCGAAGCCCCGGGACAGCATGAACGGGTGACATCATGATCGATTGGCTCTTCCAGACGCTCCGCACTTATCCTGAAATTGCGATCTTCCTCTCGCTGGCCCTGGGCTACTATTTCGGATCCTTCACCTACAAGGGTCTAGGTCTCGGCGCCGTCACTGCGACGCTGATCGCGGCGGTCATCATCGGCCAGATCGGAATCACCATTTCGGGGCCGCTGAAGCCGTTCTTCTTCCTGATGTTCCTGTTTGCAATCGGTTACGGTGTCGGACCGCAATTCGTGCGCGGCATCGCGCAGGACGGCGTTCCGCAGGCGGTTTTCGCGGCGGTGGTCTGTGTCTTCTGTCTGCTGTCTGCGTATCTCGGCGCCAAGCTCGCCGGTTACGACGTCGGATCGGCCATCGGGCTGTATGCCGGCTCGCAGACGATTTCCGCGTCGATGGGCCTCGCAACCGACGCCATCAATCGCCTTGGTCTGCCCGCAGACGAAGCCAAGAAGCTGCTCGATGCCATGCCGGTCGCCTACGCGGTGACCTATATCTTCGGCACGGTTGGGTCGGCGATCGTGCTGGCGCTGCTGGGGCCCGCGCTGCTCGGCATCGACCTTGAAACCGCGTGCAAGAAATACGAGGAGGAGCATGGCGGCAAGAAGGAGCTGGGCGGCCCGGGGACGGCCTGGCACCAGTTCGACCTGCGTGCCTACCGCGTCAGCGAGCGGGGGCCGGTCGTCGGCAAGACGGTCGAGCAGGCCGAGGCGCTGATTCCCGATCATCGCATCTTCGTTCTCCGGCTTCGGCGGGGCGGAAAGACCGTGGAGGCGACCTCCGACACCGTGATTCATGCCGGCGATGTCGTCGCCGTGGCCGGGCGCCGCGATGTGCTTGTGCAGCTGATCGGCGAACAGGCCGAGGAGGTTGACGACCGCGAGCTGCTGGCGGTGCCGATCGAAGGCGTCGATGTCTACGTCACCAGCAAGGACGTCGACGGCAAGACGCTGGAGCAGCTGGCGAGGGAACCGGGCGCTCGCGGCGTATTCCTGCGCAGGATCGCCCGGGGCGCGATCGCGACCGAGATTCCGATCCTGCCTAACACCAAGATCAATCGGGGCGACATCCTCACCTTGGTCGGCCGCACGTCCGATGTCGCCGCCACCACAAGGCTGCTGGGCCGGCCGGATCGCGCGACCGACGTTGCCGACGTCGCGTTCATCGGCGCCGCCATCGCGATCGGCGCCCTTGTCGGCGCCTTCGTCTACAAGATCGGAAGCGTGCCGCTCACGCTGTCCACCTCCGGCGGCGCGCTGATCTCAGGCCTGTTCTTCGGCTGGCTCCGATCCGTGCACCCGACCTTCGGCCGCATCCCGTCACCCACGGTGTGGTTCATGAACTCAGTCGGCCTGAACGTCTTCATTGCCGTGGTCGGAATCTCCTCGGGCCCGGGATTTGTCGCCGGCCTGCAAAAGCTCGGCTTCAGCCTGTTCCTCTGGGGCGTCGTCGTGACCACCGTGCCGCTGATCCTGGCGATGTTCGTCGGCAAATACGTGTTCCGCTTCCACGACGCGATCCTGCTCGGATGCTGCTCCGGCGCGCGCACCACGACCGCTTCGCTGGGCATGGTCAACGACCGCGCGAAAAGCCAGATTCCCGGCCTCGGCTACACCGTCACCTACGCGGTCGGAAACACGCTGCTGACGATCTGGGGCATGGTGCTGGTGATGATGATGACGTAGCCGCGGCGCGGGAAAATGTTGATCTGGCTGCAGCAATTTCTGGTCCGCTATCCGGAGCTCGCGCTGTTTCTGGTGATCGCGGCCGGCTACTGGATAGGAAGCTTCAGGATCGGCGCTTTCAGCCTCGGCCCGGTGACGGGCGCGTTGTTCGCCGGCCTCGCGGTCGGCGATTTCGCGCACGTGCCGGTCTCTGGCATGACCAAATCGTTCCTGTTCCTGCTGTTCCTGTTCGGGGTCGGCTATTCGGTCGGTCCGCAATTCGTGCTGGCGATGAAGCGCGACGGGCTGAAGCCGATGCTGATGGCCGTTGTCGTGAGCCTTACCGGTCTTGCGGCGGCGATCGTCGTGGCACGCGTGCTGCGGCTCGACCCCGGCTTTGCGGCGGGGCTGATGTCCGGAGCCCTGACCCAGAGCGCGGCCATGGGTACGGCGACTGACGCGGTCAATTCTCTCGCCGTGCCCGAAGCGCAGCGCGCATTGTTTGTCTCGCACATCGCGGTGGCGGATGCGGTCTGCTACATCTTCGGCTATGCCGGCGTGATCACATTCTGCACGATTGTCGTTCCGGCGCTGCTGAAGATCGATCTGAAGACCGAAGCGCTCGAGCTGGAACAGGTCCTGGGCATGACGCGCGCCAAGCCCGGCCTCGCGTCGGCCTGGCGCAAATTCGAACTGCGCGCCTACCGGCTGGATGCTCACGCTGCGATCGTTGGGCTGACGGTTGCGGCCGCCGAAGCCCGCGTGCCCGGGCAACGCGTATTCATCCACCGTATCCGTCGCGGCGAGCGCATCCTCGAGGCGGAGCCTGCAACGGTGCTCGCGGCAGGCGATGTTGTCGCGCTGTCGGCGCCACGCCAGATCATCGTCGAACTGATCGGACCGCGCGGGGAGGAGGCGGAGGACCGGGAGCTCCTCGATATCCCGCTGATCTCGGCAGACGTATTCCTGATCAACGCGAAGCTCGCAGGCAGCAGTCTCCAGCAGGCGTCCGAACAAGACTGGACGCGCGGCCTTTATCTGCGCTCGGTGAGCCGGGGCGGTGAAGCGCTCCCGATCGCTGCCGGCACGGTTCTGCAGCGCGGCGATCTGCTTCGCATCGTTGGCCCCGAAACCGTCGTGCAAAATGCGGCCAAAAGCATCGGCGTCATTGTTGCGCCGAGCACCAGTATCGATTTCGTGGTGCTGGGGCTCGCGATCTTCCTCGGCGGTCTCGTTGGCGTTCTCCTGAGCGTTTCCGTTGGCGGCGTCACGATCTCGCTGAGCACCAGCGTCGGCACGCTGCTCGCCGGACTTCTGGTCGGCTATCTCCGCACCCGTCTGCCGTATTTCGGCCGGATCCCCGACGGCGCCATCAGCCTGATGACGTCGCTCGGACTGGCTGCGTTCGTCGGCCTGACCGGGATTCATGCCGGGCCGATCTTCCTTTCCGCGCTACGCGAGTCGGGCATCGGGCTGCTGCTGGGCGGCATGATCGTCACCCTGTTGCCGCAGATCGTCGGCTTCTGCTTCGGCCATTTCGTGTTGCGCATGAACCCGATCCTCTTGCTCGGTGCGCTGACCGGCGCACAGACGGTCACGGCCGCGATGGCTGCCATTCAGGAGCGCTCGGGCAGCTCGGTGGTGGTGCTGGGCTACACGCCCGCCTATCCGATCTCCAATATTCTGCTGACAACCTGGGGATCGATCATGGTCGTCGTTTTCGCTGGATGACGGGGCAGGGACTCCCCCGGGTCCGGACGACCGCAATCCGCCCGTGGCCTCGCCAGATCGCTACGCACACCGAATGTCGGAACGTGCAGCTCCCCGATTTCGGCTTCGTAAAGATCGACATTGCGTGTGCACTTCACCCCCGATTTTCGCGTGCGCTGCATGTGCACCGGGAGATCAAATGAGGTACATACGTGCGCAATTCCGACTGGTTTGGAGTACACATGTGTGCACGTGTTCCAGGTCCAGTCAGTGTGGAAATTGGATAACTATTTGAAATATCAAAACTATCTGTTTTCCGTCGCCCCCATGATGGATTGGACCGAGAGTTCAATATTTTCATCTAGTTAGCAGATAGCGTGTGCACGACGTGTGCACCGGGAGATCAAGAAAAATCCCAATCGCAGGCGTGTCGGAAATCCATCGTTGGAGCTGCGCGACGTCCGCAAAGCGTCGGTGCATAGAGTGCGGGTGCGCTACGCAGGCTGGGCGCCCGCGCAGGGTCTAGATGCCCAGCTATCTCGCGAGCAGGCTCAGCTTAATCCCGAGGCCTCACGTGAGCTGCAGCGAGAAGGCAAAAGGCCGGCGCCGGGGGTTCGAGTCGCTCCCCCGCTACCAACGTTCCCCCCGACATAGCCATGTTGGGAAAAAGAGCCGGATTGCCGCAGAGAGCGGCGAGGCGGCCCCTAATGTCAATCCGCACACTCCGATCATCTTCGGCATTGGCTTTGGTTCCGGTACCCCCCGGACGGCTCGGGCTGGCATGTACGATGATCGCCGACACTAACTCGCGGATGGTCGAGAATTCCATCGGCGTGCCGCGCTTCAAATGATCGGCTAACTCAGCGACTGCGCACTTGTAACGGTCGAGCGCCTTGGGGTGCAGCGCGATGACATTGTCGTTTTCCCTTGCACTTTCGAGCCCGGCCATGACATTGGCTTTTTCGGCCTCAAGTTCCTGCATCCGGGTGACGAACCGTTCCGGCGGCATGCCCGCGACGACGATAGAGTCAACGATCCGGTTCATCTCGCGCTCGATCTCGCCGAGCCGCCGCTCCAGCCGAGCGCGTTCGCTGATCGCCTCCTTCATGAGCCGCTTGCGCTCGGCGTTGTAGGCGTCAGCAAATTCGGCGATCACTTCGGGGTGGGCGAGGTGCTGACGCAACCCCTTGATTGCCAGCGCCTCGATGCTGTCGAGATAGACGCGGCGACCATTGCTGCATGATCCGCTCTCACGATATGTCGAGCACTGCAATCGAAGCCCTTTGGCATCGCTACCGATTGACGCCATGCCGCCGCCGCACGATCCGCATTTGATCAAGCCGGAGAACACCCGTTTTGGAGCACGGGCGTTCTGTATCGTCGCAGGCGTCGCGTCGTGGCGTCGTGCAGCCTTGATGGCTTGCGCCGCCATCCATGTCGCATCATCAACGATCCGCAGATGCGGAGCTTCAACGGCCTTGTACTGCTCTTTCGTATTTGGCCGCGACAAACGCTTTCGCGTCGTCGGGTCCTTCACCATGCGAACTTTGTTCCAAACGATCTGCCCGCGATAGAGATCGTTCAGGATCAGGCCGCCGCCTCGCGACGCATTGCCGTTGATCGTTGACGCATTCCACTGCCGTCCACGCGGCGGTCTAACACCACGCTTGTTGAGATCGTATGCAATTTGACGCGGCGTCTTGCCTTCAACGTAATCGGAAAAAATCTGGCGAACGATCTCGGCCTCGTCCTCAACAATCTCTAGCTCGCCAGGCTTGCCGGACACAGCACGGTAACCATACGCGCGACCACCAGCGTGTCGTCCATCGCGGATGACGCCTTCAAGGCCACGGCGGGTGTGGACCGCCAAATCCTTGAGGTACTGTTCGGCGACAAGCGCGCGCAGCGCGCCATCAAGCTCGCCAACGGGACCGTGCGCGACGGTGTGTATCTTGATGCCGTGGAAGTCGAGCGTGGCACGCGCGGCATGATAATCTGCTTGGTTGCGAAAAAGCCGATCTAAATCCTCCGCGATAATGACATCGAAAAGCCGAGCCTCGGCCGCTCGCATCAGCGCTTGAACGCCGGGCCGGTTGACCGCTCCTGCACCAGAAATCTGGCGATCTTCAAACGTCGAGACGACCGCCATTCCATGCCGCGTGGCATTGTCGCGGCAGAATGCGATTTGATCCTCGACAGAGCGATCCTTTTGACGGTCGGATGAATATCGGGCGTAGATCGCAGCCTGGATCATGTGGTGTCGCTTGTCACTTGGGATGCTTGGCGGGCCGCAATCTCAGCTTCATGATCTTCCCGCGCGAGCCGTTTTGCAAGGGCTCGGACGTAGCGGATAACCGCTTCGTCGGGTCGATGTGACGGTATCATAAGACTCCCGTCTCGTGCTGCCGCCATTCCAGAAGCACAGCGCTGCACGATCCTCAGCCACTCCCACGACGACAACTTCGCAACGGAAGAAAGTGCAATTACCGCACGTTCACGCGACAGGGCCCAATGCTTCATCTCGCCCTTCGTGCGGTGCCGCGTTCGGGCGATGCGTGACAACGCATCCGTCAAGAGGCTCCCAGACGGCAAGCGCTCGATGAGAAAATCACACGCTTTGTGCGTATTAACACTCATTGGGTTTTGCATACGCCATCTCGGCCCAACTCCGCCGATCGCGAATGCCTGCGTCCGAGTTGCTTCTAACTGACGCCTATCTTGTGAGGTCTAGTCAATCGCGATGCTCGCGACGGGCCACCAATTTTTTTTCTGCTCACCGGAGAACTACGGGCCACTTTGATTTGTAGCGCTTTTCTTCCGCCAAGTTGGCGGAAGCTGTCCACCATGGGCAATGTTGCCCATGGTGGGGCAATGTCGCGTGTTTTCGCGTCTTGACTTCGCCTACGCACGCGGTGTTTTTTTACAGCGCGCACTCAAGCAATCGAGTGCCGAGAATTCACGACTAAGAAATCTGTTCTTTGTAACGCCGATGGCAAGTCATTGCGTCGGTGAGCGAAGAGCCGCGCCTATGATCAACAGGAGCAACAGGATGAGCAGCAGAGAACGAGACGCCGACCAGGGATGCAGCGCGGGAGCAATTGATCGGCTTCGTGCCTCAAGGTTCAAAGCGGATGAACAGGACACTACCAGAGGCCGCAGAGATGGAAAGGCGTGGGCCGAAGAAGTTGCCGAATATCGATGGTTGCGGCGGCTCGCCGATGGATGCTCGGTGTGTGCGCAGCCGTTTGAAACTCTCCGCATGGCGATTGATCCGAATGGCGAAATTGACCCGAATGAAGTCCATGAAACTTGCTTCGGTGACGAGAACGACGTTGCGAACGAGTACATCTTAGGATTCATCGCAGGAGCGGTGGAAACCTTTCAAAACATCCGCGATCGGCTCTGAGCAGCGCGACATGCGTAACTAAATCGTCAGTCGCTCTGCGTTGACGTTGCGAGATGGAAGATCATGCAAACAGATAACTCATCGATCGATACAGGGCGGTCAGTCGGCAAGCGTTCTGCACTTGAGGTAGTGTTCTCAATCGTCGCTGACGGCACCCCAGTATTTCCGTGCGATCCGCGAACAAAAGCGCCCCTTGTCAAGGATTGGTCTGGTCAAGCCACCACAGATCATTCGCTTATTCGAGATTGGTGGAGCGCTTGGCCTAAAGCGATGGTCGGAGTTCCCATGGGCGCGCGTTCCGGTCTTTTCGCCGTCGATGTCGATATACCAAAGAAGCACGGCGGCATCGACGGACGCCGCGCTTGGCAGGCGTTGCTCGACAAACATGGCGGTTGCTCTCCGACCCGCACGCATACGACGCCCAGCGGCGGTATGCATCTGCTCTTCAACTGGTCACTTTCCCGGCCGATTGGAAACTCAGAAGGCCAACTCAAGGGCAATAACATCAATATTCGTGGTCGCGGCGGTTACATCATCTGGTCCGGCAGCATCAACGCGGACGGGGGAACATACGAAATTGCCGATCATTGGCCGCCCGCCAACGCTCCCGAATGGCTTTACGATCTACTGGAAAGCCGTACTCCGCCTAAGCCGGAGGCGCAGACAAAAGTAGCTTCGACGAATTCACCGATACGCGATCGCACGTACAGCGAGGCCGTGCTGAATGCCGAAGCCGAAAAGGTCGCGACTGCGTCCGAGCCGGGACGCAATAATCAGCTCAATAATAGTGCGCTGGCGTGCGGGCACTGGATCGGTCCGGGTCGATTGTCGGAGACGGAGGTATTGCATCGCCTATTGAGTAGTTGTGCTACAAACGGCCTCTTGCAGGATGATGGACAGGCGAAATGCGAGAAGACTATTCGTAGCGGTATGCAAGCGGGCATGCGGGAGCCCGGCGAGCTGCCCGACCGCTCGCAGCTGAACGCCGCTCCGAGCACTGATAAGAGGCATTTGCCCCAGTCGCTTGCTCCTCAAACCTCGCTCTCGATCCATTGGCACAATGCGAATGCCATTGAGCAAAAGCGGCTGATGCTCGTGGACGGTCTGATCCCACAAACGGGAACAGGGCTTCTGTCAGGCCCTTGGGGCATGGCCAAAACCTTTGCCGCGCTCGACCTCTCAGCCAGCGTCATGGCGGGTACCGAATTCGCTGGGCACGAGATTACGAGGTCCGGCGGGGTGCTTTTCATTGCTGCTGAGGGTGCGAGCGAAATTCGTGCTCGGCTCAAAGGCGTGGTCGATCACAAGCTATGGCGCGAAGCTGTCCCGCCCGGTTTTCAGGATTGCCCTTACACAAATTTCGTTGCTCATTCGCGGTTGGACCAGCTTCCCTTTGCCTGGATAGAGGACTTCTACGCACTCAAGCCCGAAGATGATGTCGCGTTTCAAAATTTGCGAGCGGCAGCAATGAGCGCAGACGAGCACCTCTTCAAAAAGTTCTGCTTACCCCTCGCTCTGATTGTCGTCGATACGCTCCCGGCATCTTTCAATCTCAAGGACGGCAACGATGCGGCGGAAGGTCAGCGCATGATGAACCGACTGGCCCAGTTATCCCGGGACACAGGCGCGTTCGTCCTGGCTATCGATCATTTTGGAAAAAACACGGAAACAGGTACTCGCGGAACGAGCGCAAAAGAGGCAGCGGCGGATGTCGTGCTCGCCAATCTTGGGGAACGTAATGTCGAGGGCACGCTGAGCAAGACGAGAATGGCAGTTCGCAAACAGCGTGGCGGCGTGACCGGCGGCACAACGTTCTTCGACCTGGAATTGGTTGATCTCGACAACGGCGAGACGACCTGCATCGTGAAATGGAAGGTGGAGGAGGGACCGCAATCAGTGGGTGGGAATTCTGCAAAACCCCTTTCCAGGAGCTTGAGGTTGTTCAAAGCGGCGCTACAAACGGCGATCCTCGATCACGGTACGCTGATGCAGCCTTATGGCCACGAGGGGCCACAGGTTCGCGCGGTAAGCGTGGATAAGTTACGCACTGAGTTCTTTAAGGGGTACCCGGCAGAACCAGATGCAAAGCGGAAGGCGTTTAATCGTGCGCTGCTCGACGCGAAGAACACTCTGATTGGGAGCTACGAGGTAGGCGGTCAGCATTATTGCTGGCTGTTGTAATGACCGCAATGCGAGCCACCCATATCCCTGGGACAGACAGGACACTCTTCGAGTGTCCTGTCCTGTCTGTCCGAGGGACAAGAGGACAAGCTGGACAAATGGTCTGTCTGTCCCCTCTTTATGGCCTTGCACAGGGGAGGGCGTTCCGCCGAGCGAAAGACGATTTGCGGACCGTCAACCCGGCTGGTTGCCTCGATAAGCTGGGTGTGGCTGGTGCGCGACGATTAAACCGAATGAGGCGAGACCTCAGCGAGGAGACAAGCGTGAAGCGAGAGCAGAGAGTTCGGGCGTATGCAAGTCACCTCATGGTGCGAGGTGGCGAGGGGAGGTTCACGTTGGTGGAGCGCTACGACAAGAAGCGTGTGTGATCGGCACCTATCGCTCTATCAAAACGCTTGAACGCGGGATCGGTAAGTATGGCGAGCGGATGCTGCGTGAATTGCGGTCATCATGATCCAGTGTGCGACGAGTACGGACGGCGGTCAGGAGCGGACAACGTCCGGTCTGCCCACTTGTCCTTTTGCGGACGGACGCGGACACGCCCCTATAGGGGTGTGTCCGTTTGTCCGCAGGACATTCGAGGGGTCGCACTTAGACTATTGAAGCGCTCGCGCCGCGCTTGCCGCGTCTAAGCACAAAGGAGCAAGACTATGGAAGTGAAAGCGTGTCCATCCGAGAAAGAGCTTCGCCGGCTTTTCAACGAGCGTCCCGCGCTCAAAGCCGCGAGCGACCTGCTGTTTCAGATCGAAGGGATTGCTGACGGCGGCTGGTATCTGGACGGGGAGCTCAACGAATTCGAGGAACGCTGGATGCTTATGCCAGCTGTGTTCTGGGAGTACGCCATGATTGTCGGTGAGGACCCCGACGACTTCGAAGGCCGGCTGAAGCATTGCATCCAGACTTTTGAAGAAATCCTCGCCGCGAAGCGCAAAGAACAGCCGCAAGCTACGCCGGATAGCCAGTCGTCGGTGGATAGCGACGACCCGCCTCCCATCAGAGCGTAACGCTCGGCTTGGGTCCTTCCTGGCCCTCCGGCAATGCGGGTCGCGCTTGCGCGCGACACGCAACTAGGGCGTGCGAACTACAAGGGTGTTGATATTAACGCGACCGTGCTTGGGCGGTCAGCGGAGAAAACACGAGGTCATTTTGATTTTGGACCGCAATCGCTTGATCGATCTTCACTTGCAAATGCTCGCGGAACTCGGATGGGCACCGCCATCCGGTGACGTGATTGATGAGATTGCAAACGGCGGCCTGCTGACCGTGATGCAGGCGGCGACCGTTTGCGAAGTGTCCGATGAGACAATCCGCCGATGGAATGCAGATGCCGCTCGCAGGGGGCAGTCGCTCGGTAAAAAGGGCGCGACCTGGTTGATCGGCCGGGCGCGGCTGCTCGACTACGTTGAGAAGTATCAGGGTGGGCTGCCCGCGCGCGTGAAAGCTCAGAACAGGCTTCGGGAATTCTGGCCGAGATGGTCAGAGCCATCAGAGGACCGGCTTGGTTTGGAGAGCCGCCGAGCAAAGGCCCTGTGATTTTGCGCCGGTCGGATGTCCAAGCGGCGAGAACCGGGACGGCCAATGGGATAGGAAATCCTCGCTGGATTTGCTTCGGGTGTCATGAAAGTTGCTATTTAGGATCGCTTCACATAAGTTTCGCATCCTTGGGGTGAGGCAACGGACCGATCCTCATGGTGCAATCGTCCCGGCTTACTTTGGGAATGGCGGTATGGCCTAGTGCCCTGCCGTCACCCAGGGAGCCGGAATAGGCGAAGGGCCGCACGTCTTCGTCGACGGCGGCCCACTTCGACTTTTGGTATAATATGCTTTTCACCATACAATTTCCGCTAGCGGACTTGCGCCCTTTTCTGCTTGGCCCAAACCGCCGTCTCCCAAAGCCTGCTTGGCCCAATGCTCATCCCGGAGGTGAGTTCGTCCGTGGGATCGGCGGAATTGATTTTCGCCGTTTGGGCGGACTGCAGGGGTGGGTCGGCGAAGGCACGCACTGTCTCGCAACCAATCTCGTTTCGCTGGGCGATCTTCCCCAGCCGCGGCTCTTGAATGAGGACGAGGTCCCTCCCGGAATTGTAACAACGCGGGTGAAGTTTCGAAGACTTTTCGCTGACGGAGTTGCGCTCGCGAAGTTCGAGTTGGGAATTGCGGCAGGCGGATATCTGCAAACGCGGGACTGGGGCTTATCGTACGATTTTGCAGGGCTGGTAACTGAAGTTGGTAAATTGCAGTGCCGCGTACCGGGTAGCGCTGCGGGGCCTTTGCTATTCTCTGGCAAGCCCTTGGCGACAAGATACGCTGAATGCAGCACCAAACGAGCAATCGATACGCAGGTCCTTGCCAAAGAAAGTCCGGATGAGGCGGGGCTCGTCGTGCCTGGGGACCCGCTGATCTTCATCGATTGTTCTAGTCAGAAGTTTGTTCTGCCGAAAGGCTTCCGTTCCGTCGTGATGCCCGGCAACTTCGACTTCCAAGTTTTCTTCGGGCTCCATCAACAAGGCGCGCTTCGTGTTCCAGTCTGGATACTTTTGCGCAATCAGCAAAGTGATGGGGCGCGGCATCTAAGAATTTTCTTGCAAAGAATACATGCAGAGAAGGAAGTTCTGAGGGCTGTCCTCGATCGTATCGCTTCCGGTAAAATCGGCGCCTCCGCATCTGAAACACTGCAAAGATACCTTCTAGAAAGCACGCGCCGCATCAATCATTTGGAAAGTAGAGCCGACAAGAAGGCAGTAGATGGCATCGGTACGCTAGCCGCATCCTGTCTTCAATACGTTCAGCCAGGCTGGCTCGATACGCTTATGCAGCGCCTTGATGTGCTGAACGTTAGGCCAAACGTAAAGCGGAATGTAGGGGCACGCATTAGGCGAAATGGCTTCACGCAGTTCGTCATTATCGACCAGAGCCAACACGACCACAGGAGAGGCATTTTCATGGGTGACGTTTTCTCAAATATTCAGAACTCGACGATCGTCAACAGATCGACGGTTGAGAGCGCATTCAATAAGACGAAATCAGAAAACGGCGAGGAAACGGCGTCGATCCTCCTGAAGGTTGCGGAGTTCGTCGCCAAGTCAGGTAACAAAGAGGCGGGCGAATTACTCGATCAGTTCAACGAGGAACTAAGCAAGCCTCAGCCAAGGAAATCTCTGTTGAAGAGATCGTGGGACGGCCTTCTCGCAGCCTTGCCCACGATTACAACCATCGCCGGGGCGGCAACAGAGATCGCTAAGTTATTTACGTAGCGCGGTGCGATACGTCGGTGAGGCGATCTAATTGGTGCCTGCCAAGGTCCAGCAAAGAAGCTCTAGATGTGGAGAATGCCACAAATTTCTGCGCTGGATATGGAGACCCCCACGCGCACTATCTACGCAAGTGAGTTCTCTGCGGGTTAGACTGCCTGAATGCGAAATCCATTCAGAAAGCCCCAAGTGCAGAAGCTCGAACCCATCATCGCCTCGCTTACGAAGCGCGGCGAGCAGCTCGTCGCCATGCGCGCGGCAGCCCAGGCGGCGCTGGACAAGGCGACGAAGGCACGCCAAGCGGCCTTGTTGTCGGGCGATCTCAGCGATCAGCGCGCCCTGCAAAACTTGCAAAGTGCCGTCGATACAGCAGCGTCTTCTGTTGCGGGCCTGGACGATGCACTCGCCGTCCTGGCCCATGACAAAGCGGAGGCAGAAGTCCAACTGACTGCGGCACTCGAAAGCGCCAAGCGTGCTGCGGCCGCGGACAAGCTGACCAAGCAAGTTGCTGCGATCGAGGCGGCGTTGCCGCGGCACCTTGAACAGTGTCGCGTCCTCGCAGATGCCTTGTCCGAGATCGGTCACTGGCATTTCGAGAGCGGCCAGATTGCGGGCTTTGTGCAGAACACCATGGGGCAGACCGAGGTCGCTGCTAACTTTGCGTTAGCGGAACTGACGGGGATGCCTGAGGCGATCCGGCAGGGGCGGCAGGCGATCCCGGGCGAGCTTGCCCCTGCGACGGTCGCTACCGTTGAGCCGAAGCCAGAGACGCTGACCGTGTTCATGATGCGCAGCGCTCATTATCTCGACCATGACGGTCGCAAGCGGTTCGCGGGCCAGTGGGAAGATGCCATGATGCCGCTGGCAACCGCTCAGCGCGCATTGCGCGAGCGTGTTGCGGTGCCCGTGACCGACCCGCGTCGTGCGGAGCTGCGCGGTGTACGGGGAGGTGACTTCAATCCGAATGCGTCTGATGTTGTCGACCTCGACGCGGCTGAGCCCCAGGCGGGGCCGCAGATCGAGCCTGATCCGGTGCTGCGCGCCGCGGGTTTCACCGTGATCGACCGCGGCGACGAAGCGCGTTCGGTCCAGATTGAGGTGCCGCGCCTGTGACCGCCAAAGCCGCGCCTCCTGGCTGGGAGCCACATCGTATCGAAACGCGTATCGACGGGTACATCGCTGCGCGCGGCGACCGCATCCCGGCAGCCGTGGCGAAGATGATCGCCCACACTGCGCGGCAACCGGGCGACTGCGCCGTCGCAGCGATCCGCGAGCGAATGATCACGCGACACAAGAAGGTCTTTGGCTATGTCTGACAAAGTTCCGGCTGAGGAAGGATCAGTCTTTCTCGCCGATACGGAGGCCGCTGCCCGCCCAGGAGGCATGACTGAGCGCGGCAGCGGCCTCGATGACGAACGCGACGAGTATGACAGCTTGCTCGCGTCGCTCGGCCGCACAGAGGACGACGATATGCGCATCGCGATCCACGAAGCCGGGCACGCCGTTTGCGCGCGACTGCTGGGGCATGAAGTCGGTGGCATCACCGTGAACCCGGACATGGTTCGCGGCTCAGAAGGATTGTGTTGGGGCGTTGATCACGCGGAGGCGTTTGCGGAAGGTCGCGGTGATGTCGCAGACGTGCGGGATGCGCTTCGCTCGGTCATGCCGCAAGCGGGCGAAGATCGGCAGCCCGTCGCAGATGTGTTTGCAGGCATCTACGCTCAGTGTATCGAGTTTATGGCAGGTCGGGCGGCGGAACGCATGCTACTTGAGGGAGAACCTCCTGCGCCCATTGATGATCTCCGTCAGGCGCGGGAATTGGCCGTGCTCATTTGCTCATCTGATGAGGCACTTGATGCCTTAATCCTGCATTGTGATTTGGCCGCGCGCGATCTGCTGATGCCTTATGGCGATCTCGTGATGACGTTGTCCGTCGTCTTGCGCATCAAGCGAACGTTGGATGGTGCGGAAATCGATCAGATCATCCGGGATGTGGAGGCGCGGAAGGAGCTGGCGACGGAGCATCGGCGCCGGGCTGACTGGCTGAAGCGCGCTCGCAGCGAACCGGGTTCGCTCTACAGTGCCGCAATCTGCGCATCGTCAGATTGTCGCACTTGATCAATACGGGGCCACTATGATTGAGCCGATCCGTTTTGTTTTCTCGGCGTCAGGGTACTTCGGGATCAAAATCGATCCGAACGCGATTAACGCGCTTGATCCCAAAAACACCGTTGAATAACTCGCTCAGAAAGAGGGACAGCTCGGGGTAATTCCAGTCACTCCTAGGGTCGAACTGCTTTTGGTATACTACTCCCTCATTTTTGAAGCCGCGTGAACTGAGCCATGTGGCGTTTCTTTGACTTAGGCTGTAAGGCGACCATCCTGCGTATGGGGAGACGTAGAGCGTGGTCTTGTTGTGCCAGTGAACCCATTGCGCGATCTGATCACCCCTTTCCAACGAGAACGACAAGGTTCCGTTGCCTGAGTGGACACGCTCGATCGCGTCTGCGGTCAGGGACAGCCATCCATTTACATTCGGAGCCGACGTGGGTAGCTGCTCGTTCCGACCGTCGCTTTCCACGCTCTTCCTTCGCAACGCCTTGATGGCAGGTGGTGTGGTGTCGCGAACTAGAAAGTAAATGAAAAAACCGATTGCGGCGACCGTACCAATGATGACCGACAGAATGAGTTTAATAAGCCAGCTGCTTAGAAAGACGGCGCCAGCACCTACTGCTAGTATCGCCACCAACGTTGGTGCGACCGCTATCGCAATGATTAGCAATAGCACGAAGATTACAATCTGCATTGCATCTCCTTTGGCGAGCGTGCTGCTTTGCTTTTCGAGGGCATGAACCCTTGTTGGCGTCGCCTGTCCATGGCTGACAGTCAGGACCAGGTCAGGTGAGCGCGCGCAGACGAAAATCAAGCTCGTACTCGATTAGTCGGACGTTCGGGATGCGCGATGCGGCCAACTTGAGATCGTCCGTAATCTCCTTGGCAACGATGATGCCGCGCACTGCATTTGAATTGTCCATGTTTTGCTCGATCCAGGCCATGTAACGCAACAGCTGTCCGATTACCTTATCGAACCCCCTAGAGACTTTCAGTTCAAGAACGACGTAGCTGCCTTGGGCGTCTATTGCGAGGATGTCGATGCGGCGACCTCCCGCCGGGAACTCGACGCCTGTAATTCCTTCTTCTTCATAGAGCCTTAAGCCAGGCTCTATTCGACCGATGTTCTTTACGAGATAGTTTTGAAGGTCTCGTTCAAATGCAAATCCATTCGCTGCCGTCGCACGTTCATCATCGACCTCATCGTCTGTCTGATGAAGTTGAGGTGCTACTTTGGCGCCCTCGATGTCCGCTTTGTAAACAGGTAGCCCATCGGCGTCCGGGTTCCAGAGCCGGTACTGATCTGGCCCGAGTTTGAAGAAAAGGTCGTGTCCGCTACCAGGCTTTACGTTGACATGGTGCTTGCGAACCCGGTTGTTTACCGACATTCCGTCCACATGCATAACGACTGTGGTTCGCTTGATCTTCGGATAATGCTCGGCAAACCATCGTACCGCGTCCGATTTCGAGAATATCTGGTTCGGCTTTAGGTTTGCCTTCGCCCAATCCGCCATCAGCAGTTTGGTCGGCTGGTCTTTGTAAATTGGCGGCATGAGAGGCCCCCTACGCTGATAAGAATTCCGAGTTGCCTTCAGCCCACCCAAAATGCAGAGGCAGTCCGTTAGGCAGGGTGCTGCTAGCCAAATGTCCGGGCTCGTGGGTAAGGGAGAAGAGACCGAGAAACGCCGCATATGCATCTCGCCACTTGTTCTCGGGCGAGAACGAATGGACGACCATCGCTGCATCGTCGGTCTTAAACCGCTCGGCTTCAATGATAGCCGAAGCGGTGCGGTGGAGTAACTGATAGTGGATGTCATTAGGAGGCGGACAAGTTACGCCGAGCAGATCACACAGGAGCGCGAGCCGTTGCTGCTTTCCTGAAGGCGCGTCTTGATACCAATTCTTTATAGTTGGCCCGAATGACTCGTTGACCTTACCCTCGACAGCGACCGCGATGGTGCGGTCGTTTGATTTCACTAGAGCAAACACGTCCGTCTGGCTTTCTCGTCCACCGTCGCGAAGCGAAACCTTGTGCTCTGGGATCGCTACTAGCAATTCGGCGTTTGATCCGAACAGAGCGGCGATCTCCGGTGGCAGTCCGTCTGCGGCTTCCCAGCAAAGCGCGAGAGTTCGTGCTGAATAGCCAACGCGCCACTGCTTCTCGGGGTCCGCGAGGAGTGCTTGCCAGCTTAACGGGCCTGTTGTGGGGACGTAAATCCTTCGCATCTCACCTCCGAATAGGATTACCGGGGGTACCCCGAGATTACATCCGCAGCTTCGTCGTGCGTAATGACGCGCTGGAAATTGGAAATGCGTTCGTCCGTTAGCGCGGCTTCCCCGCAGAATAGAACGGTCGTCCAATCGTGATGGGGGTTTATCGTCATCGGCGTTTTCTTTGCAAAGCACGCCGCGCGCAGCGGGTATGCCTCGGGCTGTCCGTACTTGAACGCCTCGGATGCATGTTTGAATTCGACGTGAACTGCTAAGACCTTGGCTGAACGAGATCGGAAGAAGAATATTGCATCCGACTCTAGACCTTTGCTGCCTTCAATTCGGCAGGTGCAGCGAGAGTCTTTTCCGCACCAATAGTTCGCCCAAAATGGCTGCTTTGTCGGGCGCATTTGCCAGCGAACTTTGCGTTGCTCTTCAAGAAGAACGTGCGAACCCAGATATTCGGCCTCAGCTGACGTTCCCTTGACCAGCCAATCTCTGACATCCTCTGAGGAGAAGACGCCGTTTGCAATCGCATCCAAATATGGCTGTGCTTTTGAGGAGTAGGCTGGCAATGCTTTGGTCCTAACAAATAATTAGTGGCGAGGATCACAGACCCGCCTAGTCTCAAGGCGTAAAGATTGCAGTGTTTCTCAACCTTTGCGCGTGGGTCAAGGGGTAGCCAACCCGAACCCGTAGAAATACGGGTGGCCGCTGCCGCCGCATGCGCAAAGCCGTTATTCCGACGCGAGTTTTGGCCGGTACTTAGACAGACCCTTAAACGAACTGGCTCGCAGCAGTCCTTCAGACGTGATGTCCCGGTACTCGACATCCGCGTAAAACTTCGGCTCGACCCAGGTCGCCTTTGGCTTTCTGATAGGCTTGGTCAGCTTCGACTTTGGGCTGACGACTGGGTCGAGCTGCTTGCGAATTTGGCTAGAGACAGTGCGAGACCAGCCGGTGCCGACCTTGCCCATATAGACCAGCTTCTTGCCTTCCTGCTTACCGAGATAGAGCGCGGCCACACCTGTCGGGTCCTTTACGAACCCGATCACCGGAAATTTCTCGCGTTGAACGGTCTTGACCTTCAGCCAGCCTTCATTGCGGTTCGAGCGGTAAGGTGCATCGGCCTTCTTCGAGACGATGCCTTCATATTTCAACTTGCTCGCGTGCTCGAATAACTGCTGCCCATCGCCCTCAAGATGCTCACTGTATACGACCGGAGGTTTGAGATCATTCGCGTCGAACAAACCCCACAACATCGATTTGCGTTCGATCTGCGGCAGCTTGCGCAGGTCTTGCCCGTCAAGCCATAAAAGATCGAAGGCGTAGTACAGCAGGCGATCCTGACTGCCTCTCGCAAGTTCGGTTTGTAGTTCGCTAAAATTGGTTCGGCCTTCATGAACAACGACGACTTCGCCATCGATGATCGCCTGGCGGGGAACGTCGAAAGCCCTAACGATGACGGAGAACCGTTTGGTCCAGTCAAGTCCGTTGCGGGTGTACGCCTTAGCTTTCCCTTGGTTCAGGTGAAGCTGAACCCGATAACCATCGTATTTGATCTCGTGGAGATAGCCGGTCTTGGGCGCTTTGCCTCGGAGCGTGGCGAGTTGCGGCTTGATGAAGCCGGGCATCTCGATGCCTTGGGGATGCTTAACCATACATAACTCAAAACTAACATAGGGTAATGACGCGCAGTATAATGCAATTTTACTGGTGATCCATGTTGGACGATGATTTGAACAAATCGCGGTCTATTTTGACGCGGATCGTGCCGATGATCCTTTCATCAAGCAGCGGTTGCTCATGTCGCGCAATACGAGGGGGAACAGCCTCCAATTGACTGGTAGGTCCGCCGCCCGCTCCGCGAACTCAACCACGTAAAACGCGAGATATTTTTATCCGGGGCCTGCATAGTGAGCCAATAACGATTATAGCAATGACATCAATAGTTGAGCGTTTCCGCAGGCAGGCGGAAACGCTCGTCACAGGGTGGGGCCATGGCAAACGAAATTATACTTACATTCGACTACGAAGAGTCGCCCGCTGCAGAAGACCTCGCCGAGGTCTTTGCGGCATTGGCTCGGGATTACCGCGAAACGTCGGGCGGCGGCACGCTCGTCGTTACGCGCGTCCAGAGTGGCTCCATCACGGTTATGGTGACCGACGCGCTCCTAGCCGCATTGCCCCATGTTCAAACGGCCGCCGTGTCAACACTTGCCGTGATGGCTGCAGTGAATACGGTCGACAAGTTCGCTGAAAACCTTAAGAAATGGTTCGGTCAGGCAAAGACTGACGAAGGGAAAAAGCGTCTATACAAGAAAGGCAAAAAGCAAAGCGGGCAGCGGTCTGTGGAAGCCATTATTAACACAGCAGCAAAAACGCGCAGCCGGGCGAAAGTAAAGCACATCAAAGCAAACGGCGAGACGCTTGAGGCCGAGATCACCCCGATTGAGGCCGTTGCGATAAAGGAAGCGACCGCATCGCCTGAAGCGGGGCCGAAGCTGGTACAGAATGACTATCCGCGTGCCTTGGCCGCCCGTCCCGATGTGGAGTTTGCGGTTGAACAACTGCGTCAAGCAGGGAGCGAAAATCTTTCTCAGTCTCAAATAGAAGCAATCGTAGAGATCATCGTCTCTACATTGAAAACCTCTGGCGCGAGCCGTATTCTACCGGAAATTGCATCACAGCTTGAAATACATGGTCTTTACGATTTTGCGCGCGCAGTTCGCCGGCACATCTCGGGCCGCACGTTGGAGCCCCCGCAACCCGAATCTTAATTTGCATCAACGTGGGCACCCAGCGGATAGACGATAGACGGCGTCGCGGCGCCACACAAAACCATCACAGTCGGCATTAGCAGCAGCTCCGCAGCGCGAGCAAACACAGTCGGACGGCCGTGTCGCGTTCCGCTCCAAGCCTGTAAACGTTTCCTTTGTGCAGCCCCTCGCACAACGTTAGAATGCGTAACTCGATTGGCATAGCTTTTTCAGCGCTTGCTGGCTGACGGCTTTTTCGTTGCATCAACGATGACGATGTCGGCAGCGCGGTGCCCCGCCTTTCGCTGAGCTTTCTGGGCAGCCAAAATCTTCAGCCCTTTCTTGCCGAGCTTTCCAACATTTATAACTAGAAATAGCCCTTCATCGGTAACCGCTGCCGTCTTATAGACGCCGAGCTGCGTCCTGTAGCCATGCTCTACGGTACCAGTGGACAGCTTTATCTCGACCAGGAGGCGACCTTCGTAACCAGAGGAAAATTTGAAGTCGACGGGGCCACCGCCCGCATTTACCTCCGGCGAGATATCTATGTTGTTCGCCTTGCAATAGGAGTCTGCTACGCCAAAGAACACGAGTTGGGACGACTTTTCGCTTCGAGGTTTGTTGCCGTCCCAAAGCAGGCGTGAGAGATCATTATGCTCTACCAAGTGTTTGAACTGGGCAACGATCAGGTCGACCACACGCTTCAACTCGGCAGTATTCTTTGCGGTCGGAGCATCAATCTTCAACGGGAATTTGCTCGACGTCTCGGTAATTGCTTGCCGCAACGCTTCGATTGCGCGCTTGTCTTTCGAGAAGTCGTAGCTTTCAAAATGCTCGCTTAGCATATCGTCGAAGAAGCGCTTGAAGCCCTTTGTGGACGTCAACGCAGCCTGCTTCAGTGCCCGCTTTTTATCCGTGACGGTGGCCTTCGTGATGTTACCGAGCATCTTGTTGACCGCGTCTCGTAGCATTGCGTTGTGCGAAACAACCCGATCTATGTCGGACCAGTCCGTCGCTACAGGCAGTTCACGGAGAATGTCCTTGGGGACCAATGCGAATGCGTACCGAGGATCGAGTGGATTTTGGGGAAGATTATACGCTACTCGCTCAATGATGAATTTTTTGGTGGGAATGCCGTGGGTTTTGCAGAACTTCTGGGTAATCTCTTCCAGGATCGGCAGGATAGAGTTTGTCGTGAGGTCACTGATAGTGTCGGGTCCAACCTTTTCCTCGAGAATGCCCATCAATCCAATGATCTCAGGGTTCTTCATCCCAAGGTTTACGATCTCTCTTGCGGTTGTGAGGATTTTGGCCTTGAGGCTTGCTGGTCGGCTGCTACCAGAGGTCCCCTTTCCACCATAGCCCAGACAGGTTTCCCGTCGCTCGTGGAGATCGAGGAGCTTGAGCGCTGAGGTCCACGCTGGCCCGCTATTGGTTGGCGTCGCGATCAACAGATCGATTATGTCTTTCATTCTCTTGCGGAAAGTCGCAAGGCCCTTGCCGCTAATCAACAGATTACTGCTGTGCCGAAGCAGCAGCGGATCGATGAAGAGCTTGGTATCCGCGTTCAGAAACGGATCGAGCAAGCCCGCCTTCTGTAGCACAGTAGGATTGATACCGAACTGCTGGCTGAATAGCCTCGGCTTAAAAAGTTTCGCCACAAAGATAGACCTTCAAACACCGCTAAAATTACGCATACTACGCAAACAACCAACGGTTGATTATGCGGACTTGGGTGGGTGGCTAAACGTTCACCCTAGACCGCTTTCTTTGCGCGTTGAATTGTTTTGAGCTGAACTGTTTCGCTCCTCGTTAGGCAGCCATCCAACGTGGCACAAAGCATGCGCATCCACCCCGACTGAAAAAGGATAGAAGCGCAACCAGAGCGGGATATCAACAAAGAGCTTAAATCCACGACACTAGACCTTAGTCGTGTGTACTCAAATGAGCTGCGCCCCGTAGTTTTTGCGGTTGATTGAGGCAGCTACAAATCGTGAAGCTGTTGAGCAAAGCTCGTCTGGTGGAAGCGGAATATCCTTGTGCGCATCATTCCTTCAAGCGTCTTGTCATCATCGGACCTGATCGTCGATGCAATCTATGAGGGTGGGCGACAGGGAAACGCAGCCGACGATCCGATCTCAAAAATTCTTGAGGGAGTGGGAAACCAGGGCGGATTTCGAGCTGCCGGGCGAGGACCGGATAAGAAGTACGTTGTCCTCTACACCAGTGGAGAAGACAAGGACTGGCCCGATACGTTGGACTTGAGCACTGGGCAGTTCATCTACTTTGGCGACAACAAGACGCCCGGACACCAACTGCACGAGACCACGCGCGGTGGGAACGAACTCTTGCGGCGTGCATTCGAATTTTTGCACGCGTCGCCACCGATGCGGGCAAAGGTGCCGCCGTTCTTCATTTTCAAAAGATATCCGACCCCCTCAAGTAGCCGGTCTGTGCAGTTCAAAGGGTTGGCGGTCCCCGGCTTTCCTGGCCTGCCGTCGACCGCCGATCTAGTCGCGGTTTGGAAGACGACCGAAGGGCAACGCTTTCAGAACTACCGCTCGATCTTTACAGTCTTGGACGCTCCTGTAATCGCGCGCTCATGGCTGCGTGAACTGGCTGCCGGACCTGGTGCTAGCACTGCCGTCTCAGCACCCGCCGCTTGGCTGGATTGGGTGCGGTCTGGCCGAGCAAAGGCTCTGGCTTCAGAAAGCACCACCATCATCAGGAGCATCGAAGAGCAGCGGCCCGATACTGAGACTAAGATTGAGATTTTGCGCGTTGTCTTCGAGTATTTCGAGCAAGCGCCGACTGCATTCGAGGCGTTCGCCGCACGTGTGTTTCAGATGCATGATCCGCGAGTGATTATCGACGCAATCACGCGAGGCAGCGTCGACGGTGGTCGCGACGCCGTTGGTCGCTATCTCCTTGGCCTTTCCGGCGATCCAGTGTACGCGGAGTTCTCACTCGAAGCTAAATGTTACCAGCCGGGATTCGACGAGAGTTCTCCGAATACTGTCGGAGTTCGAGAGGTCTCGCGCTTGATCTCTCGAATTCGCCATCGGCAGTTCGGAGTTCTAGTGACTACCTCAGTGATCGCGCGCCAAGCTTATGAAGAGGTTCGCGAAGACCGCCATCCGATCATCTTCTTCGGCGGAGGAGATATCGCCGACATTCTTGTCAACAACGGCTTCAATACGCCAGAATTAGTGACGACTCTTTTGCACACAGAATTTGCGCTGACAGAAACCGATTAAGTTTGTCGCTTTGGCAGGCGTTGCCCGCATTGAATGGCAGAATGCGATCCTAGCGAAGCCAACGAGGCATGAGAAAACCAATGTACCGATCAGAGTGGGTTGACCGAGGTTATCCGAGCGCTTGTGCCAGCGCGTCAGCAGCGCCGCCACCACCGGACGGTTTCCTACGCGTCTATCATCTCTGCGAGGCACGGTATGCGATCGCCAACGTTGAAAACAGCCGCCTGAAGGTCGCCACTTTCGCTGACGCCAACGATCCATTTGAGCTGTCGGTCTTTTTCTCGCGTGATCCCGCGCAACAGTTGCGGCTCAAGGATTTTGTCGATGATGTCGCCAAGCGATTTGGAATAGTTTGCTTCAGCAAAGATTGGCTCGATCCGACCCTGTGGAGCCATTACGGCGATAGGCATCAGGGGATCGCGCTCGGATTTGACGTTTCGGAGAGGCATCTATTGCCTGTCCGATATCAGCCTCAGCGTGTTGTTTTTCCTTCTGCTGTTGCACCTGATCTCGTCGATCAATTTCTCGGAACGAAGTACGCCAGTTGGGCATATGAGCGGGAACAACGCATTATTGTTGAGTTCGCTAGTGCTGAGCGTGAGATAGTGAAATTGCCGACGGGAATAGACCGTGAACTCTTCTTCGAGAAATTCGGAAGCGAAGTTCGTCTGAGAGAAGTGATCGCCGGTCCACTGTGCAGCGAAGATGTTGTCGCCTTGCGCGCAAAGGTGAACTCACTGCACAGCGACGTCACGACGTTTAAATCGCGCCTCGCGGATAAATTCTTTAGTGTAGTCCCGGATGAACCCACCGTGCCGCCGCGACGTTAAAACGGGAACGGTTCCTTGCGTCTGGCTGGCTGAGTTTGACCGCGCGAGATGATGCAGCGCAAGGGACACGATTTATGATTCTATAGCAATTTCAATTGATTAAATAGGCTTCCCCTCTCCCACAAGGGGAGAAGAGACCATTAGCGCCTTGGCTAGGCCACGGACACGCTGAACTCGGCCGAAAGCGGTCGGGGGGAACGTGGGTAGCGCTCCCCCGCTACCAATACTACGATTGCACGCCAAAATACGATTTCCTACGATTCGGTATTCCTATTGGATGCGTACGGGAGCCCCGGGGTGCCGAATTGCTTCCGATAAGCAACCGCCGGTCGAGCGTTTTCGCCCGTGCTCGGCCTCAAGCAACTCGGTCGTTACATCCACCGTCGGAGGTCTTCAGCATCGCGTCGGTGCTCGCATCCCGGAAAATCGGTCAGTTGACGTATTGTCGAACAGCGGTGCGCAGAGGAGACTTGCCTCGTCTGCAAACGGACTGCGGGGATAGCGGTTCATCCGATACGAAATCATCCATTGGAATGGGATCTGAATCGGAATTCAGGACGGCCCTCGTACCCCGCCGATTCCCGCAAGGATATCAATCAGGTTGGATGCCGGAGCGCGGACTCGCTCGTCGCTACGCTCGTCTGCACCAATCGGCACGCAAGGAAGTTGCTCATGGATACCGTCGTTGCCTCGTCGTCCTGCACATGTGCCCCGGTGACGGGCAGCGCGGATATCGTGAAGCATCCGCTCGACCCTCTAACGGCGGCCGAGATCGGCGCCGTTGTCCGGATCGTCCGCGACCATCCGTTGTTTGGCGCCGACTTTCTCTTCGAAACCATCGAGCTTCTGGAGCCTGAAAAATCAACGGTGCGCCGCTACAAGCCCGGCGAGCCGATTCTCAGGGCGGCGCGCGTCAATCTCTTCAAGGTAAGAGAGAATGGCATCTGGCGTCTGACGGTCTCACTGACGGAGGGGGTTGTTCTCACGTGGAAACATCGGCCGGACGCCAAGCCGATGATCCAGCTCGAGCAATTCACTGCGATCGAGGATGCGGTTCGCGCGGCTCCCGAGTTCATTGCCGCCTGCCGAAAGCGCGGCATCGAGGACATGTCGCTTGTCTGCATCGACCCGTGGTCGGCGGGCAATTTCGGCGTTCCGGGGGAGGACGGCCGCTATCTTGCGCACGTCTTCGCCTGGCTGCGTCTGCGGGAGAATGACAATCTCTATGCCCATCCGATCGGCGGCCTGAACGCCGTTGTCGACATCAAGACTTACGAGATCATTCGCGTCGACGACCACGAGATCATCCCGATTCCCAAAGCGGAGGTGAACTATGAGGCGGAGTTCATCACAAACCCTCGAACTCCCTACAAGCCTCTCGACATCGTTCAGCCTGAGGGCGTGTCCTTCAGGCTCGACGGACATCGGCTTGAGTGGGATCGCTGGTCCGTGCTCGTCGGCTTCAATTCCCGCGAAGGCCTGACCCTGCATGACATCAGCTATGACGGACGACCGATCGCGCACCGTGTGTCGCTGGTGGAAATGGTCGTGCCATATGGTACCACCGACAAAGGTCATTTCCGAAAGAACGTCTTCGACATCGGCGAATACGGGATCGGCAAGCTGGCCAATTCACTCAAGCTCGGCTGCGATTGCCTCGGCGCCATCTCCTATCTCGACGCGCACCTTGCCACGATGGATGGCAACGTGGTCACGATCCAGAATGCGATCTGCATTCATGAGGAGGATGCAGGCCTGCTTTGGAAGCATTGGGACTTCCGGTCCAACAATGTCGAGTCGCGTCGTGCCCGCAGGCTGATCATCTCATGCATCGCGACAGTCGCCAACTATGAATACGGCCTTTTCTGGTACTTCCACACCGATGGCTCAATCCAGTTCGAGCTCAAGGCAACCGGCATCATCAACACTGCCGCGTGTCATCCGGGACGGCCGGGCAAATACGGCAAGGAAGTCGCGCCCGGTGTCGTGGGGCACATTCACCAGCACATCTTCTGCGCGCGGTTGGACATGAACGTCGACGGCGATGAGAACAGCGTCGTCGAGCTCAATACACATGCCGATCCGTGGGGGCCGGACAATGCCTATGGCAACGGCTTCTACGAGGAGGAGACGGTTCTGAAGACCGAGCTGGGCGGTTGTCGCCAGGCGAACCCGGCGACCCATCGGGCCTGGAAGGTCATCAATCCCGGCCGCAAGAATTGGGTCGGCACTCCGACGGGCTACAAGCTCGAGGCAAGTCATCCGGTGACGCCGTTCATTCATCCCGAGTCGCCGTCGGGCAGGCGGTCGAGCTTCATCAAGAACCAGCTCTGGGTCACCGCCTTCGATCCCGAGGAGCGCTATCCGGCTGGCGAACACATGAACCACTCGGATGGAACGGGAGGCGTCTCTGATTTCGTCAGAAACAACCGGAGCATCGAGAACACCGATATCGTGCTCTGGCACGTCTTCGGCCTTCACCACCAAGTCCGTCCCGAGGACTTTCCGGTTCAGCCCTGCATCTTCACCGGCTTCAAGATGATGCCGAGCGGCTTCTTCGATCGCAATCCCGGCATCGACCTGGCACCCGACAGGAATGCCGCAAGCTGTCATGCGCAGCCCGCCGAATAGGGCACCGTTCGCCGCCGCACGGCTCCTGCTCTTAGGACGGGAGGCGTGCGCAGCGTCGGGGGCCTCGGTGGCCGTCGCTCTTGCGATCCTTGTGAGTTCGGCCGCGCGTGTTCTTCCTGCGCTGCTTGCCATCCCGGTCCAGCAGGATCTGGGTTGGCAAACCTCCGACGTGGTCTGGCCGATCACGCTCGGCATTGCCGTCTCCGCATTCGCGTCGCCGCTTGCGGCGCATGGCCTCGTGCGATGGGGTGTTCGATCACCGCTGTTCACGAGCCTGGTTCTCCTCGCGATATCGCTTGCGTCGACGACGCGGGCGACATCGCCCTGGCATCTTGCCCTCGCCTGGGGAGTTGGCGTCGGCTTCAGCGGAGCCTTGGGCGCTTCCATTCTGGGCGCCATGGTCGGCAGTCGTGGAAACGCGGCGCATTGCGCTACGCGCTTTGGCCTCGTGATGTCGATGCAGATCCTGGGATCGATAGCGGGGCTGCTGCTCGCATCCCGTGCGGTGGAGGCGCCCGAGTGGCGCACCGCCTTCCATGCCGCCGCAATCGTCGTACTGGCAACGGCCTTCGCGGCATTCCTGCTTGTCCCCGCATCCAGGCAGGAAGCCGAACCGCATCGGTCAGCATCCATCGGGCACGCGCCTTCGGAGGGGAGGAGCTGGCGGTTCTGGGCGCTGGCTGCGATCTTCTGCATCTGCGGCGCATCGACATCCGGCTTGATCGACGGCCAGATCGGTGTCCTCTGCATGAGCGCGGGTCTTAGCCTTTCGTCGAGCGCCGACGTGGTGGCCATCGTCTTGCTCGGTGGCGCGATCGGAAGTGTGGCGAGCGGGTATCTCGCGGACCGTTATCCCGCACGAATGCTGCTGGCCGTCTACTTTGTCGTCCGCGCGTTCGTCCTGCTTTGGCTGCCGTTCACCGGTCTCAGCCTTGTCGAGCTGGCGCGATTCGGCGCGCTCTATGGCCTCGATGCGGCGCTGACGTTTCCTGCGCTCGTGAGGTTGATGTCCGCAAATCTCGGCAGTCGCGGCATCGGCACCGCGATGGGCTGGATGATGGCAGCGCACGTGGCGGGAGCCACTGTCGCTTCCGCCGGCGTCGGAGCCCTCGGCCTCGCAGTCTACGCGGTCGGCTTTGCATGCGTCGGCCTCGCCTGCCTCGTGGCGGCCGGGCTCGCGATACTGCTGAAGGGAGTTTCCGCGCGAGAGGGGCTATCCGGCTGATGCGATCACGGAAGCGGTCAATCGCCTCCGAGTTTGCGGGACCGCCGCGATGGGTTCTCCGCCAGCAGCAGCCCTTCGGAGACCGCCAAGGCGGCGAGCCTTGTGCGGGAGTCGCAGCTCATCTTGGCGAGGATGTGTTCGATATGCGTGGAGACCGTACGGGGCGACACGAAGAGCTGCTCGGCGATGTTGGGATTTGAAGCGCCGCTGGTCACGAGGTGCAGGATTTGAATCTCGCGAAGCGAGAGATTGTACGGCCAGCGAATGCATTCCTCCGTGATCAGGAGGATGTTTCCCCGGCAGGGCGTGATCGTGACCTGATGGCAGCGGCCGGCCCCGTCGGGCCAGATGAAACGTTGCGGCTTCGAGGATTTTGCCTTTTCCAACACGAGCCGGCGAAGCTCTCCGCCTTCGCCTAGATGCGGCCCCGGACTGCGGTTGGGCAGGTGGAATGCGAAACCGTTCGGCGAGACGGCGAGGGCGTATGAGCCAGGCGCCAGTTCATCGGCCAGAAGCTGTGGTGCCCTGAGTTGATCGCAGATGTTGAGCAAGATCGGACGGAAGCGCTCCGTCATCTCGCGACGCTCGTCGGTGGCGTGCGCCTCCCGGGACCAGCTCATATGGATGGCCCCAACGTAGCGGCCATCCGCGACGCGCAGGCACATCGTCGAACCTTCGCTGAATCCATCCGGCATCAGGTATTCCTGGGCGGTGAATGTATCCGGCAGATGGAGATTCCAGTCACGCCTGTAGTCTCGCCAGCGCAGCGAGTGCGTGTCCTTCTCGCGCGCGATGGCGTAAGCCGGGCAGGCGGCAGGGAAGCCGTTGAGCACGTAGGCCATCGTTCTGTCCGTATATCCGTCGTGGGCCAGAGAGCCGTGGGTTCGGGATATCGGGTCCATCGCCACCAGAGCGATTGCCTCGCTCCGCACGAACTCGCGTAACAGACGGGTGATCTGGGTCGCTTGATCGATGATCTGATCATTCAGGGTTGCCGCCGGCGTGTCGAGCCGTACCGTTGCTGACATCGCATGGTCGATCGCTGCCAATTTCACTGTGAGCCTCCAGCTCGTGAAAGATCTTGCCAACGGTTCGTGATCGAATCTTCTTCTTGGCCGCTAATGATCCGACCGGCGGCACTGCGTAGTGCTTCGCGTCCTCAGAGCAAGGACCGCGCCAACCAATGCGAGCTGCCACATGACATTGTGGCCACTCGCTCTGCTGATCTCGACCGGCCCGATCGAGCCGAGACACCGAGCTGAAAGCTGCAAATTGCATGTTAGAGGCGGTTAGTCCTTTAGTCAAAACAGTGTTACACTTCACCTCGTTCAGGGCCAGCAATTCTGACGCAAGAGGACCTTCAACGCTGTCGACTGATGAAAATCTGGGCGTGGCTTGCTGCCCAAGTCGTCACCCTGAACCCTGTTCGCACGCGCAGCGTCGGCCTGGATCACACCAGGGCTCACAGGATCAGCCTTCAAAATCGGTCAGCTGACGTATTGCTGAAAATCGGCAGAAAACCGAGGCTCTGATCCATGCGGTTCGGCCGAAACCACCATGTCAGTCCATGGGGATACGGATCGAGGCCGCTGATCACCCGACGGTGCCCGACAGCATCGTCCTAGCCCCAACAGAAATCCGGCTCGGTCTCGGTCGCGATGCCGAGGACCCGCGCACGACTGCAGGAGAGGTTGCTCGGATGGTTTCCAAACTCACCAGGCGTTCAGTGACCGCGGGCATCGGCGCCGCCGTGGCCGCACCGTTCGTTGGACGGACGGCGCTCGCCGCCCAGCCGATCGTTCTCGGCGTTCCCTACTGCCAGACGGCAGCAGCGGGTGTCGCAGATCATCAGGACTTTCTGAACGGGACGACGCTCGCGATGGAGGAGATCAATGCCGCAGGCGGCATCCTCGGCAGACCGCTGAAGCTGTTCACGACGGACATGAACGTCCTCTCGCCGGAATCCTCCAAGCAGGCGCTGGCCGCCTGCGTGGATGCCAAGGTCGATGCGATCTCCTTTGCCTTCACGCTCGTCCCGCTGCCTGCGATGGACGCGACGGTGAAGTACAAATGTCCCTACATCAACGGCAACGCGCAACGCGCCGGCACATCTGCCGTCAAGGAGCAACCGGACAAATACGGCCACATTTTCCAGTTTTGTCCGTCCGAGGTGAACTACGGATGGAGCTATGCGCTTTGGCTTGAAGACCAGGAGCAGGGGGGCGTCTGGAAGCCGAAGAACCGCAAGGTTCATATTATTCAGGAGCAGATCGGTTACTGCCAAACGATATCGCGGGCGGCCCAGGAAGCAATCAAGCGGCGCGGTAAGTTCGAAGTCGCCCGCATCACGGATATCCAGTATCCCGTGCAGGACTGGGCACCGGTCATTCGCGAGATGAAGGAGGTCGATGCCGCCGCGATCATGGTGGACCATTGGGTGGCCGCTGAATACGCCGCGTTCTGCAAGCAGTTTGTGGCAAGTCCGGTGCGCAATTCACTCGTGTATCTCCAATACGGCCCCTCGCAGCCGGAATTCCTTGAGCTTGCCGGTTCGGCGGCGAACGGCTTCGTCTGGGGCACCACCATGGGCATCTATGGTGACGAGAGGGGGCTCGCGTACAGGCAGAAGTACAAGAAGCGTTTCCCCGGCATTGCCGGGCTCGCCTATACCGGCATTGCCTACGATCAGACCTACTACCTCAAGAAGGCCTGGGAAGCGGTCGGCGATCCCCGGAAGTTCAAGGAGGTCTGCGACTGGATCCGGGCCAACCCACAGCGCGGTGTCTGCGGCTACGTCGATATGGGCAACCCATATCAGGAAGCGCGCCATTTCCCGGACAATGGCGGCGACGAGCTGCAGGCGGGCAAGCTCGAGGCCGGCGTCGCGCAGCTCTATGTCCAGATCCAGGGTGGCGAGCACAAGATCGTCTATCCCGGTCCGGTCTCGGAAACGAAGCTGATCTCTGCGCCGTGGTGGAGCTGATGCTCAGACAAATCTCCCGAAACGGTGCGGCTGAACAGGCCGGAAAGCCCGTCCTGTTCTCCTGCAACGGCATCTCGCTCGATCTCGGCGGTCGCGAGATCCTGCGCAACATCAACTTGCAGGTCGAGGCGGGGGAAGTGCTGGGCATCATCGGGCCGAACGGTGCGGGCAAGACCAGCCTGTTTGAAATCCTCTCCGGCCGGATGCCGCCAAAGAGTGGCTCAGTGTGGTTCAAGGGCGAGAATGTAACGGGCTTGCCGTTGTATTCCCGCTCGCGCCTCGGGATCGGCCGCACGTTCCAGACGCCGGTGGTCCCTGACGAGTTGACCGTCGGTGAGACGTTCAAGGCGGCGCGTCAGGCGCATCGTCCGTTTCTCACCAGGTTCGATGCCGAATACGGGGCCGACCTGGTCGGTCTCAAGATCAGTGACGACACGCCGGCGACGCAGCTCGAGACCTTCAACCGGCGCAAATTGCTGCTGGCCTGCCTGCTGATGCGCCGGCCCTCGTTGCTGCTGCTGGATGAGCCGGCGGCCGGCCTAATCAATTCGGAGGTCGACGAGATCGATACGCTCCTGCGGATCCTAGCCAAGGAAATGAACGTCGCGATTCTCATCGTCGAGCACCGCATCGAGCTTCTCGGGACGATCGCCGACCGCATTCTGGTGATGGATGCCGGGGAGGTCATTTCCGAGGGGCTGATGGAAGACGTCATGGCGGATCCAAAAGTCCACGCGGCCTACTTCGAGGAGTTCAGCGAAGAGGCCGATGCATGAATATCTCCGTGAGCAACCATTTGCCGGGCGCTCCGGCGCGTCAGCCGCAGCGCGAGATCCTCAACGTCAAGGGACTGTCCGCGGGCTATGGGCCGGTTCGCGTCATCCACGATCTCGATCTCGTCGTTCAGTGTAGGGAGCGGATCGGCATCGTCGGCCTGAATGGCCACGGCAAGTCGACCCTGTTCTATGCAATCGCCGGGCTTACGGGCTGGCAGCGCGGCTCGATCAAGCTGAACGGAAGGGAGGTCGGTCGCACGCGAAGCCAGGGGCCGGGGCGCTACACCCACGAGATCGTGCGCGCGGGATTGGCGTTGATTCCGCAGGGCGACGAAATCTTCCATGGCCTGACCGTCGAGGAGCATCTCGATTCCGGGGCCTACACCGCGGCGGCCTGGCGCGATCGCGCCGCGCGCAAGCTCCGCATCCTGGAGATCTTTCCACCGTTGCGGAAGCTGATGGGCGTACCCGTGGGGCGCCTGTCGGGCGGCGAACGGCGCATGGTGTCGATCGGCCGCGGCCTGATGACGGATGCGTCGCTCTTCCTCGTCGACGAGCCATCGCTCGGGCTGGCGCCAAAGATCGGCAAGAGCGTGATCAATGCATTGATGGCCGTCGAGCTCGGGAATGCCGCGATGATCATTGCGGAGCAGAACGTTGCGCTGCTCGAGGGACGGGTCGATCGCGTCATCGGCATGCATGTCGGCAAGCTTAAGGGAGAAGCCTCGGCGGCCCTTGCGTTGAACGTTTTTCGAAAGGCGTAGAACGTGGATATCTGGTTCATCGTCAGCAACACCATCGTCCTTGCGTGCATTTACGGCACGCTTGCAATCGGAATTTCGATCACGTGGTCGAGCCTCGGTCTGCTCAACCTCGCCTACGGCTTTGTATTCGCACTCGCGGGCTATGGCGCCTGGCTGTTTGCCCAGCATGTCTCCACATCGGGGCCTGCCGTCCTGGCCGCGGGTATCTTCGCAGGCGCGCTCGGGGGAGTGATCATCTGTGCGATCGGGTTCATACCGATTCACGACAAGCCCAACTTCACCATTCGGGGTCTGATTGCGACGCTCGCGATCAATCTGATCGGCACGCAATTCCTGCTCTGGTGGTTCGGCCCGCGATCGAAGAGCCTGCCGGATATCTTCGGCAACTGGTCGATGTCCTTGCCGGGTGTGGTCTTCACGGCGGACAAGGTCGGGAACGTGGTGACATCCGTTCTGATATTGGCGATCGTTCTAAGGTGGATGCAGTCGAGCCGCCGTGGCCTAGAGATCCGTGCCATGATGATGAACCCGCACGCGGCATCGATCGTCGGCATCGGCGTTCGGCGAACCTCGTTCTACGTCATGGGCATCACGGGCGGGTTGGCAGGCCTCGCGGCCGTTCTCCTCTCCCAGACCTATTATATCTCGCCGTTCGGCGGATTGATGCCGATGATCAAGGGCGTCAGCATTGCGCTTTGCGGCGGGCTCGGCAGCGTACGCGGCGCCGTCATCGCCGCGATCGTGCTCGGCCTCAACGAGGCGCTGACGGGCATATCGATCGGCGGACGCTACGTTCTCATTACCCAGTTTGTCGTGATCATCGCCATCCTATTGATCCGCCCGCGCGGCATCGCCGGGCTGCTCGACAAGGCAAGGGAGGCCTGATCCATGTCCATTGCTGGCGATCACAAATGGCGCAATCCCCTCTTCGTCTGGGGCGGTAAGCGCGATGTCGAAGAGCTCCCGACGATTCCGTTCCACAGCCATCAGGAGGTCTGGGAAAGAACTCGTCAATCGGCGACGAAGCTGAATCCCGTCGGCCGTCTGCGCTACTACTACAAATGGCCAGGTCACAGTGGAACGATGTGGAATCGTCTTCGCTACTGGCCGACGCGCCGCCGCGTGCTCCGCCTGCGCGGGGAGTACAATCCCAAGACCTTGCGCGCGGAGAAGACGATCGTCGACAAGCGACCGATCTGGTGGATGTTGGGGCTTCTTGCGCTGGCGATCGCTCCTCTGTTCACGCCCGGCGATCTGCAGAACACGCTGCTGACGGCGGGAGCCACCTTCGGCATCTATTCCGCCATCAGTCTGTGCTGGATGCTGATCATGGGCACTGCGGGCGTCTTCTCGCTCGCGACCTATGCCGTCGTCGGGACGGCCGCGTTCGTCACGGCATTGCTGGCGGTCAAGTTCGCATTGCCCTGGTGGTTGTTGCCGCCGATCGGCGCGCTGGTGGGGCTCGTTTTCGGCGGGATCATTGCGCTGCCTGCGACGCGGCTCGACGGATTTTACTATGCGCTTCTCACCCTTGGGCTCAACGAGCTCTGCCGGGTCTACTTCGTGACGTCAAAGGAGTTCGGGTCGGCGAATGGCGGCCTGTACGGCGCCAGAACCTATATCCCGGAGGACTGGTCGCAATTGGGGCAACTGCTCCTGGCGTACTACGCCTGCTTCGGCCTGACGCTGCTGGCTTTGCTGCTCTACCGGTTCGTCAACGGCCGCCGTCTCGGACGAATCCTTCGCATGGCGCCCGAAAAGCGCGAGGCCTTCGCCGAGGCGACGGGGGTTAACTTTCGTCAGGCGCGCGTCAGGGTGTTCCTCATCTCGTCGGCGGCGCTGGGCTTCATCGGTGGATTCTACACCTCGAATTTCGGCGGCGTAGCCTTCTCGATCTTCAACTTCGATACCGTGCTGCTCGGGCTCGCCATGCTGGTGATCGGCGGCGTTGGACGTGCGGAAGGCGCGGTGCTCGGCACGCTCATCGTCGTGTTCTTCGACCAGGTGCTGAATACGTGGGGACCGGCTCGCTTTATGATCATCGGGCTCATCATGCTCCTGGTCGTGCTCTACCTGCGCAACGGGCTGTTCGGCATCAAGGCGCAGTTCCGCGCCTGGCGCGACAAGAAGAAGAGCGAGCGGCGATCGACGCGGGCGGAGAAGGGCGGCGAGATGCTGCCCGAGGAGGCGACCGAGACCGACGACAAGAGCGTCATTTACCAGCGGCGCCACGACAAGATGACCCGCGACCATCTCAAGACGCTGGTGTCGCCGGAGATCATCGAGGAGCATCGCCACTCCCTCAACGGGCAGCACAGTGAGGCGCTCGAACGGTTGCTGATCTACTTCCGCACCCGTCCTCAGGTGGAGAAGTACGCCATCATGGCAGTGGAACGCTTCGAAGGCTATCGCATCGTCGCTCTATCCGGACATCGCGGCGTGGCGCCGCGTGTGGTCGAGGACAGGATCTACGCAACGCCGGATGAGGCCTGCCACGGCGTCTTCATGCGGCGCGTGCAGGATCTGCTGGAGTCCTGATCACGGACGAAGCGTGTCCGAGCTGCGCCGGACATTGTGCTCGTGAACGAGGGAGTTGGTGGTGACACCGGTCAGACTTTTTGGATACACGGACAGGATCTCGGTCAAGCCGGGCGAGACCATTCAGTTTCACGTCAGCGCCGAGGGGACGGATACGGCTGAGGCGCAATTGGTGCGCCTGATCCACGGCGATCAGAACCCGGCAGGGCCCGGCTTCGTCGAGGAAGAGGTGGCGTGCACCGCAAACGGCAGGTGGCGGGTCGAACCGCAATTCACCCAGGTGGGATCGTTCCTCGAGGTCGATGATCCCGATGGCCGGCTGGGGTTCGCAAGCAGCTTCACCCTGTTCGCTTTCATCCACCCGACTTGGCCCGCGTCCGGCAAACGGCAAACGATCATCGGCCGATGGGACGGCGATCGAAAGCAGGGCTACGGGATCGGCATCGACGAGAAGGGCTATCTGCGGTTTTGGGTCGGACGCGGCGACGAGACCGAGCGCCTGACCGCCAACGTGCCGCTGCAGGTGCAGATGTGGTATTTCGTGGCCGCGACCTTCGATGCCGAGACCCGGTGTGCGACCTTGCATCAGGTCGGCGTCGGCAACAGGTACAACGGCCTGTTGGGCAAGGTCGCGCTGGTGGATTACGAATCCCGCACCTCTGCGATCTTCCGGAGCAGGCCGGGCAACCTGGCCTCAACTCCGTTCTTGATGGCAGGGTCGCGTGGCCGCGACGCGCAACAGCGGGCGTGCGTGTCGGAGCTCTATTGGGGCAAGATCGACCGGTGTGGCGCATTTGACCAGGCTCTACAGCGGGCCGAGCTCGACACGATCGGGAGCGGGCTCGTGCCCGCGATGGACAGCCTGGTCGCGTACTGGGATACGAGCGCTGGATATACCGACCGCGGCATCGGTGATCTCGTGGTCGACGTTGGTCGGCACAAGCTGAATGCCCGAGGATACAACCGGCCCGTCCGCGGCCAGACCGGCTGGAACTGGGACGGCTTCACCGACTGCTTCCGCCTGGCTCCGCACGAGTTCGGCGGGATCGAGTTTCATGCCGACGCGCTGACGGACTGCAACTGGAAGGCGACCAAGATCGTTACCCTGCCGCGCGGTCTCAAGAGTGGCTGTTATGCCATGAGGCTGCGATCCGGCTGGGGAAACAGCGTGAGCGAGGAGCATGTCGTCTTCTTCGTGCGGCCGGAAAGGCCGCGGGCGCGTATTGCATTCCTGTTTCCGACGCTCACCTATCTTGCCTTTGCGAACGAGCGCCTGAGCTTCGATCACCCGGAGCGTGAGGCTTTGGCGGGTCAGCCGGCTGTGCTGTCCGACATCGACATCGAAATGTATCTACGAGCCGATTTCGGATTGTCGACTTACGACATGCACGCCGACGGCAGCGGCGTGTGCTACAGCTCCTATCACCGTCCGATCATGAACATGCGGCCGAAATACAGGATGCCGAGCCTCGATGTGGCTTCGGGATTGGCTGCGGACCTATCCATCATCGCATGGCTCGACCAGAGCGACTTCGAGTACGAGATCCTGACCGACGAGGACCTGCATCGCGATGGGTCGGAGGCGCTGTCGCCGTACGCCTGCGTTATCACCGGCTCGCGCCCGGAGTATTACACCGAGCGAATGCTGGATGCGACCGAGGATTACATCGCGGCCGGCGGCCGCTACATCTATGCTGGCGGCAACGGATTCAACGCCTCGGCCGGAATCCGCGACGGCGAGCCATGGATCGTGGAGTGTCGGCGTCGCGATGATGGGTACAAGCCATGGGTGTCCCGCTACGGCGAGCACTACATGGCAACCGACGGAATGCGTGGTGGTCCCTGGAAGGTGCTCGGACGGGCGACCCAGAAGCTGGTTGGCGTCGGCCTGAGCAGCTCGGGCGGTGGACGAAGCGAACGATACCGGCGGATGCCGGACAGCTATCACCGCACCGTGTCCTGGATCACCAAGGGCGTCGATGGCGAGATCATCGGTGACGCCGGTCTTGCCAATGACGGCGCCGCGGGACTGGCGCTCGACTATTACGACCGCGCTCTGGGCACTCCTCCGCACACCAGGGTCATCGCATCGTCGGGCGGCCACACTGACAGCTATGTCGTGAACCAGCAGCTCGTTCTCTATTCCTACCTTGGTCTCTATGGGTCATATGACTGGCGGGTTCATGCCGACATGACCTACTTCACCGCTCCCCATGGCGGCGCCGTGTTTGCGTGCGGCTCGGTCGCGTTCGCGCAATCGCTGCCGGTCAACAATTTCAGGAACAGCGCATCCCGCGTGCTGGCGAATGTCGTGGAGGCATTTGCCGGGGCCGGCAGGTTGCCCGGGTTCGCCTGGGTCAACGAGGAAAAGCAGTGGGCCTGATGGATCCGTTAGGGAAGCTCGCTTTGGTACGTGCCGGGGCCATGGTTCACGTCGAACATCTGCAGGTGGAGAGCTGAGGATGCTACCTCTCGAATACGACAGGTCCGAGGACCGCGACATCATCGTCCGGGATCGTTTCGACGGCTTCCGCCGCGAGTTTCTGCGAACGCTCGTCAACCCCGAGGTCATCGAGGAGCACCGGCGGACGCCTTTGGGACAGCACAGCGAAAGGCTCGAGCGGCTGTTGATCTATTTTCGCCAACGCCCGCTTCAGCAGAGATATGCGGTCCGGGCAGTCGATCCGTTCCGGCGCTATCAGGTCGTCAGGCTCTCAGGACGTCGGGGAGTGTCCCCGCGTGTGGTCGATGATGCCATTTACACATCGGCGAACGATGCCCGTCACGGCCTGTTCCTGCGCTGCATCCGCGACCTTCTCGAAACCTAGCGCAACACGCCTGCCGGGCAGGGCACCTTGTCCGGCTTCTCGATGGGAAACTCCGCACCATGGCGCAGATCAAGATATTCGGCTACGCAGACAAGCTCTCGGTGAAGCCGGGCGACACCATTCAATTTCATGTCAGTGCCGACGGCACGTCCACCGCCGAAGCCCATCTCGTGCGCCTGATCCATGGCGACGAGCATCCGCATGGTCCGGGATTCATCGAGGAAGAAATCGACTGCGTCGCCAACGGCACCTGGCAGGTGGAGAAGCAGTTCACGCAGGTCGGCGCCTTCCTCGAGGTCGCCGACCCCGATCGCAAGCTCGCGCTCGACGGCAGCATCACGCTCTGCGCATTCATCTGGCCGACATGGCCCGATGTCGGGCATCGGCAATGCTTGCTGGGCCGCTGGGACAACGACACGAATCACGGCTATGGCCTTGGCATCAATCCAAGCGGCAGGCTGGAATTCTGGGTCGGCTGTGGAAACGAGATCGACTATCTCCAGGCTGAGCTGCCGTTGCAGAAGCAGGCCTGGTACTTCGTCGCGGCCACATTCGATGCGCGAAGCGGTCGCGCCACGCTGTACCAGGAGGGGGTCGTGAACCGCTACAACAGCCTGCTCAGCAAGGTCGCGCCGGTCGAATACCGCTCGCACGTGTCGGAGACATTTCGGTTCAAGCAGAACAACCTGCCCGACACCCCGTTCCTCGTGGCGGGCTCGCGCGACTGGCACGCACTGCGCGGGCATTTCGTGTCGCAGCTCTACTGCGGCAAGATTGATCGTTGCGGTGTGTTCGATCGCCCTTTGGGTCGCGAGGAGCTCGACTCGATCCGCTCGGGAGGGCAGCCCCCATCGGACGGCATGGTCGCATATTGGGATACCACGAAAGGGTATACCGATCGCGGGATCGGCGATGTCGTAGTCGACACCGGACCAAACCGACTCGATGCGAAGGGCTACAACAGGCCGGTGCGTGCGCAGACCGGCTACAACTGGAACGGCCGCAACGACTGCTTCCGGCTCGCCCCGCATCAATACGGCGGCATCGAGTTCCATGCCGACGCGATGATCGACAGCAACTGGAAAGTCACGAAGACGCTCGAGCTGCCCGAGACGCTGCGCAGCGGCGCCTACGCGATGAGGGTCCGCGGCGGCGACGGCAAGGGCTTGGCCGAAGAGTACATCGTTTTCTTCGTCCGGCCCCGCGTGCCCAAGGCGAGAATTGCTCTGTTGTTTTCCACCGCGACCTATCTGGCCTATGCCAATGAGCGCTTCGCGACAGACGGCCAGATCGTGCAGCCAATGGCGGGCCAGCCGCCGACGATCTCCGAGGTCGATATCGAAATCTACGAGAATCCGGAATTCGGCGGAGGCTGCTACGACTCGCACGCTGATGGAGCCGGCATCTGCTACTCGAGCTATCATCGTCCGATGGTGAACATGCGGCCGAAATACCGGATCTCCGCGTTCGACCTGCCCTGGAATTTCCCCGCGGATCTGTCGATCCTCGCGTGGCTTGAGCACAAAGGATACGACTACGACGTCTTGACTGATGAAGACGTTCATCGCGAGGGTGTCGCCGCGATGGCTCCCTATGCATGCATTCTCAATTCTACGCATCCGGAATATCATTCCGAGCGCATGCTCGATGCACACGAGGACTACATCGCCGGCGGCGGGCGCTTCATTTGTATGGGGGCGAACAGCTTCTGCTGTAACGTGGCGTTTCGCGACGATGAGCCGTGGATCATGGAGTGCCGCAAGACCGGTGGACACTGGATAGCTTGGGCCGCACGACCCGGCGAGTATTACCTCGCCACGACAGGGCAGATGGGCGGAATCTGGACCGGCTTCCAGCGCTGGGGGCAGAAGCTGGTCGGCAACACGTTTGCCGGCGAGGGCTTTGCCCACAGCCAGCCTTACCGGCGGATGCCGGACAGCTATGATCCCGCGCTCGCCTGGATCACCGAGGGGATCGAGGGCGAACTCATCGGCGATTTCGGCCTGGGCAACGGTGGAGCGGCGGGTATCGAGATCGATTGCTACAAGCTGGGGTTCGGCACGCCGCCGAACACCAAGATCATCGCATCCTCGGGTGGTCACCCCGACAACTACATCGCCCACGACGAGGAAGGGGCTCACGCGCATCAGGGGTTCAGCGGGACGCACAATTATATTCTGCGGGCCGATATGGTGTACTTCGAGGCTCCAAATAACGGTGCGGTGTTTGCGACTGGATCGATCGCATTCGGCAGTGCCCTGCCCATCTACGGATTCGAGAACAATGTCTCTCAGCTGCTGAGTAATGTAGTGAATGCGTTCGTCAGGCCGGGTCCGCTGCCCGGCGCAGCGCAGAAGTGGGGCTTGAGCACCGGAAAGATTGAAAGCGTCGCTTAGCCCCGAATGCAAGTGCTGCCGGCAGACCGGTCGTCCTTGTCTCGATTTGACGCCGCCGTCCGGCAGCCCTTCCTTCCAAGGAGGCTGTGCCTTCATGGCACTGACTGCGGCTCTGAGTCGTGGGTTCAGTGATATCGCCAGGCGTATGCGGCGCCTTCGCGGAACAGAACTTTTGCGCTCTACGCCGCATCCCATCTCAAATGATACGGGCCGTCTATACAAAAATGGCACCAAAGACCCGCCATCTCCCCAGCTTCCGCAGTTCGGTCGCTTTCGCCCGATATTCAGAGGCGGGCCCTGTCAAGGTGCGTCTCCAAAGAGCGAGAGATGCCGCTGCGAGATTCTTGCACTGCCGCATGCGAAGGATCGGATGAGATATCGCAGTGTCGGTTGGTGTGGGGAAAAGCGGTAGCGCTCCCCCGCTACCAATTCTGCGAATTTGCACCCAAACTACGATCTCGTGCGATTTTGTGCTCCTGTCGGTCGTGCTGGGGAGCGACCAGCGCGACCGTTGCGCTCCCCACCGTGAAGCGACGCGCGATGGTGGCCGATGCGAGACGATCGCTTGGTACTCTCATGCGCCCATTCCATGTCAGAGCAGGACGCAAATAGTGATAGCGACCGCGCGGACATTTGGACGATTTTGTAGGCGAAACCACGGTTCTCGCTACGATCGCGGATCCGCGGCCTTCCTTGTTTTCGTTTTCGGCAAGACGGTCCATGTCAACGCTTGATCCAGATCAACGAGTCTACAGGACCATGGCCTTCTAACCAAGCTCGTTGGAAAACGTCTGTTGGAGGAAAGGCCATGAGGATCACAGCAAAAACAATCACCACGGCAACGGCCACCTTTGGGTTTGCCATGCTGCTCTCCGTCGGCTGGTCGGAACAAGGAGGGCTGTCAATGTCCGTCGAAGGCGCGCAAGCCCGCGTCGGTCGTCCTTTGACGCCTGTAAGTGTCGCGGGTGTCGCGCGTCGCCAGACCCGAAGGGCAGTTTACGGCACGGCGGCCGTTGGAGCAGCGGCAGCAGCCGGCGCTTACGGCTATTATCGCTATCCATCCAGCGGACAGGGGTTCGTCTGCACGCCCGGCACATATTTTCGCGGCGAGGATGGCCGCCAGCACCTCTGCCAGTAGTCGGGCGTAGCGCGGCGATCTTGCTTTCGATCACTCGGGACGGTACTGCCGGTTCTCAAGCGCGTCGCGATCACCGCTCTGTACAGGACCGTTCACGCAAGAGCGCAGCGGCCGCGTTCGCAATGTCCAGACACGATCGCGATTTTTGGGCGGCCGGTCGAAGCAGTCAAACTGCAGCGTGCGATCCGGGCGGCACCATGTATAGCGTCATGGCAAAAATCGCAGGGCGCCGATGAACCATGCCGACCGCCCGCTGTTGGTGATCAAGCACGACGTAACGGAGGCGATCATGACCATTGTCACGGCGCCGGGCCAGAACTCCAAGTCCATTGGCTTCGGACCGATCACGTAGCTCAGAAGAACCAGGGCCGGCGCAACAAGTAAGGCGATCTGTGAAGCGCTTCCGAGCGCGATGCTGACGCTCATGTCGAGCCGCGCCGCAGAAAATGCAAACCGCCATTTCTGCCGCAGCGCCGACCAGCGCCACGATGATGAAGCCGATGAACGCAGGGCTCAATCCCAGTGCCTCGCCCGCTTTCTGCACCGAACTCACGAAAATTTCGCTGACCAGGGCGACCAGCACCGTGACCACGATGAGTGTGCCGAATGCCAGTCCGATCGGACAGTCCGCGCCGCCAGTCTCGCCATGCTCATCGCTTGCGAACAGCTCCTTGTGGGTCTTGAGCGAGAATAGCAAGCTGAGCCGGTAGGCACATACCAGCAGCACGGCAAGGCCTGTGCTGAGAGTTTGCGCCATGGTTTCACCTCGTGCTGGATCGAGGTCGGCGACGGCTGCGGGTGCCAGCAGGGCAACCGTGGCCATGAGCAGCAGCGCGGCGTACATCCTCCCGCCGGCCCGATTGTACTCCTGAACGTGATGGCGGAGGCCTCCGAGCAGAAACGATGCGCCGAGCATGAAGAGCGAGTTGGTGACGATGGCGCCGGCGATCGATGCCGTGACCAGCATGTATTGCCCGGCATGAAGCGCGGCGATCGCGATGATCAGCTCGGTCAGGTTTCCCAAGGTCGCATTGAGCAAGCCTCCGACAGCATCACCGGTTTTCTCCGCGACGCTTTCGGTTGCGTGGCTCAGAAGGGCAGCTAGCGGTACGATGGCCAGGACAGCGAGCACGAACAGGGCGGTGTGGGCGGACGGAGCCGCAATTTCGACCGCCAGCACGATCGGCACGAAGATGAGCATCCAAAAGAGGGGATTATGGCGAATTTCCTTGAGCAGAAGGTGCATGGCATCCCTCGGGTCAAAACGAGTTCGATCCCCAGTTTCCGAACGCCGCGGGCGTGCCATCTTGATCTAGCTCAACCACGTCGGATGCAACGCGATCGTTCGCCAGCTGCCGCCGGGCTGCGTCTGCCCGCATTGCTCTAGACCGCGGATCGAAGTTCAAGCGGCTAGAACTTCACGCGACTACGAGCGCATTGGCTCATCCGGCGAATACGGCCACCATGACCGATCCCCAGGTTGTGAGCAGAATATTCGAGACGGGATAGGCCGGCGTATAGCCGAGCACGACGACGGAGCTGGCCGAGCGTTCCTGGATGGCGGCCATCGCAGCCGTGACTGTCTGCGCTCCGGTCAATGCGCCGAGCAGGAGGATCGGGTTCATGCGCAAGATGAAATGGCCGAAGCAGAAACCGACGATCTGCGGCAACAGGGTGACGATCATGCCGCCGAGCAGCAGGCCGACGCCGGACTCGCGGACGGCGGACAGGAAGATCGGCCCGGCATGAATCCCGGTCAGTCCGACGAACGCTGCCAGCCCAAGTGATGTCATCAGGCTGATCGCGCCGTCGGGGATCCGGCCGAAATACGGCAGACGGGTGCGGAGATAGCCGACCAGAAGTCCGGCGAGCAGGGTGCCGACGCTGGTGCTCAGCGAGATGGTGATGCCGTCGACCGAGAAGCTCAGGAGAACGCCAACGAGGCCGCCGAGAAAAATCGCGAGTCCCAGCACGACGAAATCGATGCTGGTGCTCGGCGCAACGATGACGCCGATGCTCTTGGCCGCATTCTGCACCACGGCTTCAGGACCCACGATGCGAAGCAGATCGCCACGTTGCAGGACGACGCCGGCGGCAATCGGCAGTGCTTCGCCACCCCGGCTCAACGAGCGCAGATAGAGGCCGCGTGTCCAGTTCTGCTCCGACGCCCGCGCGAGACTCGTGCCCGCCAACTCCGGTTTGATCAGGAACACGTCGGCCGAGACCAGGGGAATATCGAGCAGCTCCCGGTCTTCGACCTCCTCGCCGCGCGGTTCGATCAGCTCCACGACGATTCGGCGCGGTGCGGACAGTGCAATCACATCGCCCGCGGCCAGAACTGTGCCAGGCTCCGCCTCGAGGATGCGCTCGCCGCGGCGGATGCGGTGAATGAAGACGCGCTGCCCGGGCACGCGTGCTTCGGCGGCGGCAACCGTCAGTCCCGCGATCGTCGCGTGATCGTCCAGCCGATAGGCGCGCAGTTCGAACTTGCGCCAGGCGGACGCCAGGCCGGGCTTGGCGCGTGTCATGCCCAGGGCCTGCTCCAGCTTGAGCGCTTCCGTCTTCAGGTCGATCTTCAGCATTGCCGGCACGACGATGGTGCAGAATGTGATCACGCCGGCATAGCCGAAGATGTAGCAGACCGCGTCGGCCACCGCGATGTGCGAAACGAACAGCGCGCGTTGCGCTTCGGACACCGGCAGCGAATTGACGGCGTCGGTGGCCGTTCCCATTGCCGCGCTCTGGCTCAGCGAACCGGACATCAGCCCGGCCGCAAAGCCGGGGTCCAGTCGCAGCACGAGTGCCACCACGATCGCGGACGCAAGGCCGGTGAGGCTCACGACGACGGCCATCAGCATCGGCTTCAGTCCGTCGCGTTTCATCGCCAGCACGAATTGCGGACCGACCGAATAGCCCACGCCGAACAGGAACAGCAGGAACAGGAACGATTTCGTCATGCCGGAGACCGGCACATGCGCGAAATCGCCGACCGCAAGGCCCGCGAACAGTGCGCCCGTCACCGGGCCAAGGCTGAAGGCGCCGATCCTGAAGCTGCCGATCCAGTAGCCGGCCGCGATCACCAGGAACAGCGCGAGCTCCGGATAGCGGACCAGAAACTGCTGCAGCCAGCTCAACATTTTCCAGGACCACGGCTACGTCATCAACATAACCAGCACCATGCCCCAGATCGTCAGCAGCGTGTTTCCGACCGCATAGGTGACGGTATAGCCGAGGCCGGGAATCTGGCTTTTCGCGCGATCGTTGATCATGCCGAGCGACGCGGTCGTGGTACGCGCGCCGGAGCAGCACCCAAGCAGGATCGCATCGTGGAAGCGGAACAGGTATTTGCCAACGAACATCGCCAGGATCAGCGGCACGGTGGTCACCACGACGCCCCACAGGAACAGGCTGAAGCCGAGCTTCTGCAGACCGGCGACAAATCCCGGCCCCGACGAGATGCCGACCACGGCAATGAAGACGTTGAGGCCGACCGAGTTCATGAACCACACGGTCGGTGATGGGATGCGGCCGAAGGTCGGGTGTACGGATCGGAGCCAGCCGAAGAACAGACCGGAGATCAGCGCGCCGCCGGAGGTGGACAAGGTCAACGGCACGCTTCCGATCTTGTAGACAAAGGCACCGACAAGGGCGCCGATCGCAATGGCTGCCCCGATAAAGGCGACGTCGGCGACGTCGGTTGCACGATCCGGCCGTCCCAGCAGCTTTGTGGTGGCGGCGACATCGGACGTGCGACCGACCAGGGTGAGGATGTCGCCTCGATTGATCTTGGTGTTCGGCAGGATCGGGATCTCGGTCGCGATCGCGCCCCGGGCAATCCTGCGCAAGAATAGGCCGCGCGCGCCGGGCTCCTTCGCCAGTTGCTCCAGCGTCTTGCCATCGACGTCCTTGCTGGTCACGTAGACGTCGACGCCCTCGATTGGCATTGCGAGCAGCTCACGATCGTCGACCTCTTCGGCCTGCTCGCCGATCAGCTGTACGAGCACATCGCGGCGGCCGGCTACTGCGACGACATCGCCGGCGTGAATCGCGGCGTCGGACGTGGCCTCGACGATCTTGCCGCCCTGCCGCAGCCGAAGGATGAACACACGATGATCGGGAATCAGCGCCTCAGCCTGCTCGACTGTCTTGCCGACGACCGGCCCACGCTCGCGAACGCGATAGGCGCGAACATCGAACTGGTGCCAGGCCGTGCCTGGACCGCCCAGTTCCTTCTTGCCGCCATGCTCCTCCTCGTATTTCTTGCATGCGGACTCGAGGTCGATGCCGAGCAGCGCAGGCCCGAGCAACGCCAGCACGATCGCCGACCCGACCGTGCCGAAGATATAAGTCACGGCGTAGGCGACCGGCATGGCATCGAGCAGCTTCTTGGCTTCGTCCGCCGGCAGGCCAAGCCGATTAATGGCATCGGTCGCAAGGCCCATCGACGCGGAGATCGTCTGCGAGCCGGCATAGAGTCCGATCGCTGACCCGACGTCGTAACCAGCGAGCTTGGCGCCGAAATACGCCGAGAGGAGACAGAAGACACAGACCACCGCGGCGAAAATCGCCTGCGGAATGCCGTCCTGTGCAATGCCGCGGACGAATTGTGGTCCGACGCCGTAACCAATCGCGAACAGGAACATCAGGAAGAAGAACGGCTTGAGCGGGCCTGAAATGGTGATCCCGATCTGGCCGATGATGACCGCGGCGATCAGTGTCGCGGTGACGGCGCCGAGGCCGAGACCCTTGAACGTGAAGGATCCGAAATAGTAGCCGAGGGCCAGAGAGAGGAAGATCGCGATCTCGGGATAGGTGCGGAGCGTCTGGAAGAACCAATCGATCATGATGTCACCCGTTCATGCTGTCACCGGGGCTTCGGCGTACGCCTGCTTCGATCTCGTGCAGGGGCCGAAAAAGGGCGAGCAACCGTATCGGTCGAGATCAGACGGCGGTTAGCGAGCTGGATGTTGATCTATGTCAACCGCACCTGCGAAAGCGCTGCGGCGTCATTGCCTTGACGGGCACATGGCATCGTGACGGCTATCCGTCGCGGCGATCGCACCCCTTGCGCGCGACCGTTGACATAGATCAAGGGTCGTCACCGGCCACCGATCATGCTGCGCGCGATTGCGGAGGCAGGAGAGCGCGTCGCTTCCATGCCAAAAGCTTGCATCGCCCGGGGAGTATAAAATGGCCGATCTTCTGACTCTGAAGAAATTCGAGGCGTTGAGCCCCTTCGAGATCAAGGACGAACTGATCAACCTCGCCAAGACCAATTCGAAGCGCAGTCAGATGCCCTTCCTGAACGCCGGACGGGGCAATCCGAACTGGGTGGCCACGACGCCGCGCGAAGGCTTCTTCCTGCTGGGACAGTTCGCCATCACGGAAAGCAAGCGGGTGATGGAACACCCGGCGGGCATCGGCGGTATGCCGCAGGCAAACGGCATCGCCGGACGGTTCGAGGCCTGGCTCAAGCAACACGAGGACATGCCCGGCGCTCGTTTCCTGACCGAGATGCTGCCCTTTACGATCGAGAAATTCGGCTTCGATGCTGATGCCTTCGTCCACGAGCTGGTCGATTCGATCATCGGCGACAATTACCCGGTTCCGGACCGCATGCTGGTGCACAACGAGAAGATCGTGCACGAATACCTGATGTGGGCGGTTTGCGGCGAGCCGCGACCGACCGGCAAGTTCGACATTTATGCGGTCGAGGGCGGCACGGCGGCGATGTGCTACCTGTTCAAGTCGCTGAAGGCCAATCGGCTTCTGGTGCCCGGCGATACGATTGCGCTGGCGACACCGATCTTCACGCCCTACATCGAGATGACGCACCTTGAGGACTACGACCTGAAGGTCGTTCAGATCAGGGCGCCGCAGGAAAACAAATTCCAATTCACCGATGAGGAAATCAGGAAGCTGGAGGATCCGAAGATCAAGGCGTTCTTCGTCGTCAATCCCTCCAACCCGCCGGGGATGGCCTTGAGCAAAGAGACGGTTGCTAAGCTGGCCAATCTAGTCAGGACCAAGCGTCCGGACCTGATGATCCTGACCGACGACGTCTACGGAACCTTCGTGCACAACTTCCGCTCGCTGCTCGGCGAACTGCCGCACAACACCATCGGTGTCTACTCCTATTCGAAATATTTCGGCTGCACCGGATGGCGGCTCGGGGCCATCGCCATCCATGAAGACAACATCTTCGACAAGAAGATCGCCAACCTTCCGGACGAGGCCGTGAAGGCGCTCGACAAGCGTTATGGACCGCTCACGCTCGAGCCGCGCAAGCTCAAGCTGATCGACCGGATCGTGGCCGACAGCCGTGACGTGGCCCTCAATCACACCGCCGGATTGTCGCTGCCGCAGCAGGTGATGATGAGCCTGTTTTCGCTCGCCGAGATGATGGACGTGAACAAGGCCTACCAGGCAGCCTGCATGGAGATCGTCAACAAGCGCCTGTGGTCATTGCTCGACGGGCTCGGGCTAGCCGACAAACTGAGTCCCAATCCGAACTACGATGCCTACTACGCCCTAATCGATTTCGAGTTCTGGGCACGCAAGAACATCGGCGACGATGCCGTCGAGTACCTGAAGAAGAACGTCCACCCGCTGGACCTCGCGTTCAGGCTCGCCGAAGCCCACGGGATCGTATTGCTGAACGGAGGTGGCTTCGATGCACCGGAATGGTCGCTGCGCGTGTCGCTCGCGAACCTGCCTGACGATGTCTACGACGATATCGGGCGCGGCGTTCGGACCATCGCAAGGGGCTATCGCGATGCCTACGAAGCCGCGACGGGAAAGGGTGCAGGCGCGAGACGCTGACGACGCACGATCAAGCCGTTCCCGGTGTGCCGCCCCGTCGGCCGCCGCTATAGCCCGATTGGGTGGGCCAGGTGTCGGAAGTGATTTCGATCGGGTGGCACAAGCTGCACTGGTCACCCGGCTTCGCCGTGATATAGGCTCACTATCATGGGGAACGGCCGCGACATATTTAGTCGAATCGTGCGCGCAAGTCCGTGGGCTCGCGCTCGTGGCTGGTTGAGTCATTGGCTTGAGGTCCTCGACGACGATTTTGCGTTCAAGATCCTGGTCATGGCAGGCGGGATGCTGTCGACGGCGGCGTTTGCCTTTGGATTGCTGGCGCTCTGAGCGAACCGGTTCGGCGCGGATATACCCGGCGGTGGTGCATGCGCTTCGGCTGCGTACTAACCCGATCGGATGTCGGGACGATATGACGGTGAGGTCCGGTATTGCAGCGTGCGCCACGATCTTGTTCTGCTGCGCGCAGCAGGCGGCCGCATTGCCGCTGACGCCCTTCCGTTATGAAGCTCAGGCCCAGCGCCATTGTCCCGGCGATAACGTCGTCTGGCTCGATTTCCGACGCGGACGCTACTATCTTAAAGGGCAGAGCCGCTACGCCCGCGGTTTCGATGGCGGTTTCGTGTGCAGGAATGAAGCCCGGGAGAGCGGCTATCGACGATCGTTGCTCGGCCTGCGGTGACTCAACCGCGACCGTGCAAGGCGCGCAACGGCCGACCTACCAACCGTAATAGCGCGGCTGGGCGTAGTAGCCGTAACCTGCGCCAGGCGGGCAATAGCCGTACCCCGAGCCGTAACCGTAACCGTATCCGGCGCCGTAATATGGATACGCGCCATCGGCCGAACTCGCGATCGCTCCCCCAACGATCGCACCGGCAGCGGCCGCACCCCATCCGCGATAACCCCAGCCTCGATATCCCCAGCCGCCGTAGCCTCCTCTCCAACCGTGATAGCCCCAGCCTCCGCGCCAGCCGCCACCCCAGCCGCCCCAACGGACCTGAACGGCGCTGCCGTCGACCGCCGCTTTCATGGCAGCGATGTTGGTCGGTAGCGGAGCCGCCTGGCCCGCGCCAATGCCGGCCGTGCTCGCTAGCAAGGTCAAGATCAGCAAGATTTTGGTGTTGTTCATGACGTCCTCCACATCAGGGTGACACGCGCGGCTGTGACCGAATCTTCCGAGGCAAGCCTGTCAGCCGGCGCCATCCGACGTTTGATCTGGATCAAGCAGCCTGTTCCGAGGCGATGACACTGCTTCCGATGTGCCTGCTGACGCCTGATCGAAAGCACGCCCTTGAAAACCCTTCGCCAGCTCGTCGCCGGAGACGAATTCATCCAGCTCGCAATTCGGCTCGGATTGCTGACGCTGCTGATCTGCTGGACGTTCGTCCTGATCCGCCCGTTCGTGCCGATCCTGGCCTGGAGCGTGGTGCTCGCCGTCGCGCTCTATCCGGTTTTCAACTGGCTCGCCGGCATGCTCGGCGGCCATGCAGGCATTGCGGCCTTGGTGCTCACCTTGATCACTTTGGCAATCGTCATCGGACCGGCGGCCTGGCTCGGGATCGGGGCAGTGGAGGGGGTGAGGGAGCTCGCCGAGCAACTGACCGCCGGCAACGTCGTCGTGCCATCGCCGATGTCGGAGATCAGGGATTGGCCGCTGATCGGCGGCCCGCTCTATGACCTCTGGGATCGGGCGTCGACCAATCTGCGCGCCGTGCTGCGCGAGGCCGTACCGCATCTCAAGCCGCTGGCCGGGCCCTTGTTTGCTTTTGCGAGCAATGCCGGGGTCGGGGCACTGAAGTTTCTGCTGGCGGTCGTCGTGGCCGGGCTTCTGTTTCCGAACGGGCGGCAGCTTGCCGCCGCATGCCGCGGCTTTCTGTCGCGCATCGTGCCGGAGCAGAGCGAGCACTTCCTCGATCTCGCCGGCGCGACGATCCGGGCCGTCTCGCAGGGAGTGATCGGCGTCGCGGTCCTGCAATCACTTCTGGCCGGCATAGGGTTCAAGATGGCCGGCATTCCGAACGCGGGCTTGCTCGCGTTCGTCGTGATGCTGCTGGCGATTGTGCAGATTGGAGCGGCGATCGTGCTGTTCCCCGTCATCATCTGGCTCTGGTCGACCAAGGATTTCACGACCGCGTTGGCGCTGACGCTGTTCTTCCTCGTGGTCGGCGTCCTCGACAATGTGCTCAAGCCGCTGGTCATGGGGCGCGGGCTGACCACGCCGGCGCTCGTCATCTTCGTCGGGGTGATCGGCGGGACGCTGGCCCACGGTATCGTGGGCCTGTTCATCGGGCCGATCATTGTCGCCGTCGCCTGGGAATTGATCACGGCATGGATCCGGGACGACCGTGCCCGGCTGGCAGGACAGCGGTGATGCTAGTTCAACTCATCGTGGGATCGGCGGTCAGTGCGATCAATATCGTGCTGCATTCGCTGTTCACCGTCGGCGTGATCGGACTGCTGCGCAACGTCACCCTCGGCGCCGCCGGCCGGTTCGGGCTGCAGCTCAGCGGCGTGATGGTGGCGGCGGCGCTGATCCTGATGGTGGCTCATATGTCGGAGATCTTGGTGTGGTCGCTGGCCTATCTCGCCGCCGGTGCAGCACCCGCCGGAAGCGATCTGCTCTATTTCGCCTTTGTGAACTACACCACGCTCGGCTACGGCGACGTGATTCCGGTCAGGGAATGGCAGCTGATCGGTCCGATGGCGGCCATGAACGGCATTCTGATGTTCGGCTGGTCGACTGCGGTGCTGTTCGAGGTCTTGCAGAAGACCATCGAACGTCAGGCCGGGCTGGCGAAATCCCGGTGATGGCGCTCAATTGTCGAGTTGGGCCAGCTTGCCGCGGTCAACCAGCATGATTTCGCGCTGGTTCGAGCCGAGGAAATCGAGCGCTCCGTAGGCGTGCAGCTTGGATAGCGCGCGCGATACGGTCTCGAGCGTCAGGCCGAGATAGTCGGCGATGTCACGCCGGCACATCGGCAGGGCGACGACGCCTACGCCGGTCAGCCGGCGATCCATTTCGAGCAGAAATGCAGCCACGCGCTCCAGCGCGGTCTTGCGGCCGAGCAGCAGCATGTGGTCTTCGGCGTGCTGCAGGTTGCTGGTGGTCATGACCAGCAGGTTGCGTGCGAGCGCGGAGTCGGAATGGGCTCCCCGTTCGAGGCTCATCCGCTTGATCAGGCGCACATTGGTATCGACGATCGCTTCGGCAGTGAAGCGATGCAGTTCGGTGTTCTCAAGGCCGAAAATGTCGCCAGCGAGATGAAAGGCGCCAATCTGGCGTCGTCCGTCGGAAAGGAGCTTGTAGCTGCGGACGGCCCCTGACACGACCTGGTAAACATACTCCGCGGGCTCCTTCTCGCCGTAGATCTCGGTGCCCTTTCTGTAGTGGAATTCGCTGGTGACGAAATTGGCATGCTGGGCGGTCAGCCCGCCGAGGACGCTTGGTACGTTGGCCGGTCTGACATTGAAGCGAGCGAACATGGACCAACTCACTCCGTACTTGCGGTGTCGCGCGGTTCGAAATGCTTGTCCGCGCGCAATGACTACGCCAGGGCTCGATCGGTCTCTATTGGTCCTAAGGCCATTGTCCTAAAGGACAGGGTGAGCGATATGCGGCAATTTGTTCGCAATTGATACGGAAGTCCCGGACTACTTTTCAATTTTCACGGCGCTAGCCCGGTGCTAGCTTTCCAAACCCGCTGCTCTCCGGCTCCGAACGCTATGGGCAAGGCCATTCGGCTCTCTGGACTGATCATCCTGCTGGCTACGTTGCTGTTGCCGGCTGGTCTGCGGGCGCAAGAGATGCGCCCGCATTCCATGCTGGTGCTGGACCAGTCCGATCGGCGCGGTCCGTTCTATTATCAGGTCTTCGTCGGGCTGCGGGATGCCGTTAGCGCGCACGGCCACGCGCCGACGACCATCTATACGGAGAGCCTCGATCTCAATCGTTTTGGTGGGGAAGCCTATCAAGAGGATTTTAGGCGATTCCTCGAAGCCAAGTATCGCGATCGGCCGATCGGTGTCGTGGTCGCTGTGGGAGCGGCGGCGCTCGAATTCGCGATCCGTTGGCGCCCGCAGCTCTGGCCCGGTACGCCGATCGTGTTTGCCTTGGTGGAAGAAGCCGATTTCAAGCGAATGCGACCGCCCAGCTTTGTCACCGGCGGGATCGTGAGCATGAAGCTCAGGGATGCCGTTTCGGTCGCTCGTGCCGTCGCGCCGGGACTCAAAACAGTGGTGCTCGTCGGCGCGGAATGGGAACGCCAGGTTCTGTTTCGCGGCTGGAAAGACCAGGCCTCGACCGGCATTCCGGGCCTCGACATTATCGAGATTATCGGACGTCCAATGCCGGAGATTCTCGAGCAGGTGGCTACGCTTCCAGACCACAGCGCCATCATCTACACGGGCCTCTATAGTGACGGCAAAGGCAATTACTATCCGCCATCGGATGCCCTCGCATTTGTCGCGGCGAAGGCCAATCGTCCGATCGTGGTTGCGGCGGAAACTTTTCTCGAGCCGGGCGGCATAGGCGGATTCGTAGTTATCCCGTCCGCGATCGGAGCGGACGCGGCTGAAAAGGCGCTGCGAATTCTGGATGGGGAAGCGCCGGAGAACCTGCCGCCCTCGGTCATCGATGCCGTGAAGCCGATCTTCAACTGGCGGCAGATGCAGCGCTGGAATGTCAGCGAAGCCAGCTTACCGCGGGGCAGCGAAATTCGCTTCCGTGAGCCAGGCTTTTTTGAAAGATATCGCTTGCGGGCGATTGCGCTAGCTTCGGCAATATTGGCGCAGACTCTGCTGATCGCGTTCCTGCTGCACGAGCGACATATGCGGCGGAAGGCCGAGGTCGAAGCGAGCAGTCAACAATCGCAGCTTGCCCACATCAATCGCCAGGCGACCGCTGGAGAGCTGTCGTCCTCGATCGCCCATGAGCTCAACCAGCCGCTCGGCTCGATCTTGACCAATGCGGAGAGCGCGGAGCTGATCCTCGGTTCGCCGGCACCGGACCTGCAAGAGGTGCGGGAGATCATTTCCGACATCAAGCGCGACGATCTGCGCGCGAGCGAGGTGATCCGACGGATGCGCAGCCTGCTGAAGCGTGCGCCGTTCGAGAAGAAGGAGATCGATCTCAACCAGACCATGCGGGAGGCCTTCGACTTCCTCAAGTTGCAGGCCTCTGCGCGCAATGTCGCGATCTACCTGCAGACGTCGCCGCAGACCCTGTGGGTGAAGGGCGACCCGGTTCAGTTGCAGCAGGTTATCCTCAACCTCGCAGTCAACAGCATGGACGCGATGGCCAAAATGCCCTACGGGCGCACGATCATCGGGCGTACTGAAGTCAACGGCGCGGCATCCGCCGTGATTTCGATCTGCGATTCCGGTCCCGGAATTCCCCAGGAGCGGCTGAACGAGATTTTCGATCCGTTCTTCACCACCAAGGAGCAGGGAATGGGCATCGGCCTGTCAATCGCCAGGACGATCGTGCTGGCGCATAGCGGTCAAATCTGGGCCGAGAACCAATCGGGCGGCGGAGCGGCTTTCCATCTTTCATTGCCGTTGGCGGCATAGCGCGTTTGGGCTCTTTCTTCGGCAGGAGGCAGTGCTAATTTAAAGCGGTAGTGGAGGAAGGGCAATGCACGCTTACGTGCATATTGTCGACGACGACGCCTCGTTTCGCACAGCGCTTGAGCGCCGGCTCAAGCTTGCCGGCTACCGGGTTGCGACATATGCATCGGCCCGGCAACTGCTCGATCAATTGCCAAGCGACGAAGAAGCCGGCTGTATCCTGCTGGACGTCCGCATTCCCGGAATGAGTGGCCCGGAGCTGCAGATTCGCCTTAACGAGCTGGAGTCGACGCTTCCGATCGTATTCCTTACCGGGCATGCCGATACGGCGACCACCGTGCAGGCGATCAAGGCCGGAGCCGAGGATTTTCTGACCAAGCCGATCGCATCGGAGCAGCTGATTGAGGCAATCAATCGCGCCGTTGCGCGACACGAGCTGGTCCGCAGCCGGCGAACCAGGCTCGACGCGCTTCGCGCTCTGCTGGCGAGGTTGACGCCACGTGAGCGGCAGGTGTTCGATCAGATCGTGCGCGGCCGGATCAACAAGCAGATCGCCTATGAGCTCGGTACCACGGAGCGCACCATCAAGGCGCATCGTCACCAGATCATGGAGAAGATGCAGGTGCAGTCGCTTGCCGAACTGGTCTCGATCGCCGAGCGGCTCGGCGCGCGGGAGCTCGATGGTGAGGTCAAGGGTTGACCGGTGCGGGCGGCCTAAGGCCGTCCATGTCCCATGGTACAATATGAAAGCTCTGTGACGGCGCGTATCTCCAATATTGGCCGCGACCATGTCGCGCGCCGATGAGACATCAATGTGTCGCCCATACACGGACGCCGGGCGGCGCGTTGAGATTCCGTTTCAGCGACAAGCTGGAGGCACCCGGATTTGCCGACCGCGAAAATAGTCTTCGTCGTAGACGATAATCCTTCGATGCTCCGCGGAATCGGACGGCTGCTGCGGGAATGTGGATTTGCATCCAGACTATTCGAGACCGGGAATGCCTTGTTGATGGACGGTGGCTTCGATTGCGCACTGTGTCTGATCCTGGACATCAATCTCAGCGATGGTTCAGGGATTGAACTGCGGCACCGCCTGGCGGATCAGGGCATCGAGGTTCCGGTCATTTACATCACCGGAAATGACAACCCCGCGACGCGCATGGCCGCGATGGCTTCGGGATGTGTGGCCTATCTGACCAAGCCGTTCACGGCAAAATCGCTGATCCAGCCGATCGAGCAATTGCTGGCTGGGGTGGTCTAGCGATCGCGGCTCTCTGTCATTCATCGATGGCTTGTTCGAGTGTCAGCGCCGGCGCTCCCTTTCGCACAGTCGCAAAGCGGTCGAGTGGCACCGATGTCGTCAGCGTCAGAATGTTGGTGTCGACGGTGTCGATCGAGAGGGACCTTCCGCCGTCCATCTCCTCGAGCAGCCTGGGATCGGCGACATCGGCCGCAATGCACATGTTGGTCACGCACCAGGTGTAGGGCAGGCGATGAACTTTCTCCTGATCGACCGACAGCTTGACACCGGCTGGCAGGTACATCCCGACCGGCAGGAAAAGCTGGAGGCGGGCGGTCCCATCCTCGCGCTCGACCAGATCGAGCCGAACGGCTGTCTGCCCTGTGCCGAAGGTGCCGGTGATCGACGTTCGGCACAAGGTCTTGGCGCCGGCGGCGTTGAAGCAGAACTTCCGCCAATCCCCGTACTTGACGTCTCGTGCCATCCGAGCGCCGCGAGGCGCCACCTCGCCGCCATCCTTGGCTGCCGCCGGCGGTGTCTCTTGACTGTGGGCAGCACCGATGCCCGCCGCAAGCAACACCAGCTTTGCCAAGGCTCCGTATCGCACCATGGATGCTCCTCCAGCGGAATCTCCGCCTATCGAACCCTGTCCACAAATCGGTCGACCAACGGTGACCAGATGGGAATGGAATCCGGCGAGCCGATCAGGAAATGTCCTTCGTCGCCGAATGGCGGCAACAGATGGTATTCGGCTCGACCGCCGGCGCGCGAGAACGCCTCATGCATTCGCTTCGACAGGGCTGGCCCGAAGAACGTGTCGTTCTCGATGTAAAGCCACAGCATCGGCACTCGCGACGTGTGGCCAAACGTGCCGGTCGCTTCGACCAGTTTGTCCGGATTGCAATTGTTGTTGGGCTTGCCGTCGACCCGGCCGCCGCGGCCGGCCGCGAAGGTGATGATGGCCTTGACCTGCAGCGGATTGAGGCTGGACAGCGCGATCGCCGCCCAGCCGCCTGCGGACTGTCCGACGACGATGACGTCCTTCGGCACGACGCGCTTTTCGGCCGCCATGTAATCGATGATCCAGAGATCGACCTGTGCGACGGCAAGGCCTGGATCGAGGAAATTCGGATTGGCGCATTTCCCGATCTTGGAGAAGAACGGGCCATAGAGGCCGCGCTCGGGAATATCGATAGCGGCTGCGCCGTAGCCGGTGCCGACCGGCGCCACTACAAGATAGCCACGCCGCGCGAACCACATTGCAGCATCGCGAAATTCGACCAGGGGGAAGAAACTGCGATCCCTGGCATTAAGGGAAACGCCATGGTTCATGATGACCAGCGGGAAAGGGCCATCGCCGAGCGGACGAACAAGATAGGCGAACATCGGTAAGGGTAATGGCAACACCCAGATTTCTTCCTGGATCTGCTGGGCTGCCTGTTCGTCGGCGCGTGCAGGAGCGATCAGGCCAAGCCACAGAAAGGCTGCCGCAGAGAGGGTCCGTAAGCGGTGCTGACGCATGCCAAACGCTCCAACGGTCATCCGACCATGTAGAGGCCCGCGACCGTCGGGCCGAGCAAAGTGAGAAGCACATCGCCGGGCATCAGGCTTGATCTGAATCAACGAGTATTGGCTCCGGCGCGCCCACATGCAGCGATTGCGGCTTCACACGGCGGGCTTGATGGCAATCCAGGAAAAGACAAGTCGCTGGTTTCCGCCGGCGGGCTGGCTCGCCGACTACCGCGGGTCGTGGCTTGGGTCGGACGTGATCGCCGGCGTCACGCTCGCGGCCTACGCGATCCCGGTGTCGCTGGCCTATGCAGGCCTCGCCGGCCTGCCGCCGCAGGTCGGGGTCTACGGCTATCTGCTTGGCGGCGTGGGCTACGCCCTGCTGGGCTCGTCTCGGCAACTTGCGGTCGGCCCGACCTCGGCGATCTCGCTGATGATTGCCGGTGCCGTCGGTATTCTGGCCGGCGGCGACACCGCGCGCTACGGTCAGATCGTCAGTCTCGTTGCCTTCAGTGTTGCAGTCCTCTGCCTGATTGCTTGGCTGTTCAAGCTCAGCCTGCTGGTGCGGCTGATCAGCGACAGCATTCTGGTCGGCTTCAAGGCTGGTGCCGGGCTCACCATCATCATGAGCCAACTGCCGAGCCTGTTCAGCGTAGCCGGAGGCGGTCACAATTTCTTCGATCGCACGATCAGGATCGCCGGCCAGCTCGGCGAAACCAAGCCGCTGGTGCTTGGCGTTGGTTTGGCTGCGACCCTGCTGCTGTTGCTCGGTGAACGCAGGCTGCCCGGCAAGCCCATCGGGCTCGCGGTGGTCGCGCTGTCGATCCTGACGGTTTCCGCGCTCGGACTTGCGGACATGGGATTGCCGGTGACTGGAACGATCCCGACCGGGCTGCCGGCGCTGGCGCTGCCGACGTTCGGCTTGCTCGAATTCGACGATCTGTTTCCGATTGCCGCCGGATGCCTCGTGCTGGCCTATGTGGAAGGCGTATCTGCCGCGCGAAGCTTTGCGGCAAAGCACGGCTACCCGCTGGATGTCCGGCAGGAGTTGTTGGGACTCGGCGCGGCCAATCTCGCGGCGGCCCTTGGGCATGGCTATCCCGTCGCCGGCGGTCTGTCGCAGTCGGCCGTCAATGACGCCGCCGGCGCGCGGACGCCGCTGGCGCTTGTGTTCTGCTCCGTGACTCTCGCGCTCTGCCTGCTGTTCTTCACCGGTCTTCTGACCAATCTGCCGAAGACCGTGCTCGCCGCGATCGTCTTTTCGGCGGTCTATAAACTGGTCGATATTCCGGCGCTCGCGAGAATGTGGCGGATAAGCCGGATCGATTTCTATGCCGCGCTCATCGCACTGGTGTCCGTGCTGTTCCTGGGAATATTGCAGGGCGTGCTGCTTGCGGCCCTCGCCTCGATCTTCCTGCTGTTGGTACGCGCGTCGCAGCCCAACATCGCATTTCTTGGCCGGCTCCCAGGCAGTGGCCGCTATTCCGACCGTGCGCGACATGACGGCGTAGAGCCGTTGCCCGGCATCATTGCTTTCCGCCCGGAAACCTCTCTGCTTTATGTCAATACCGAGACAATTTTCGATGCAGTGATGGCGGCGGTTCAGCTGTCCCCTGACGTCAAGCTGGTGGCCTGCGACCTGTCGGCCGCGCCGTTCATCGACCTCGCGGGGTCGCGTATGCTGCATGACCTTCACCAAGAACTCGCATCGCGGCAGATCGCATTCCGTGTCGTCGGTGCGCATGCGCAGCTGAGAGACTTGCTTCAGGCTGATGGTCTTGCGGACAAGACCGACAGCGGCGACTGGATGCGTACGCTCGATAGCGTGTTGGGCACCAGGAAGCCGCCGGCAAACCGCTAGCTTGCGCCCTGCTGCACCGCAAGGCAGACCACTCACTCGGCGGTCGCGAGACTTGTCTCATCCGGCTGCGGCTTGACTTGGATCAAACCTGGCGGCGGACACCGTTCCTACGATCGGAGAGGACCAGCGCCAAAATCGGGAGATATCGATGGCCAATGACGCGAAGCCGGTACAGCAGCGCATCGATCAGTTCTTCTCCGGACCGGGCGGACGCGCCGACAATTGGCGCGATCTGGTCGAGGCGGCAAAGGCGTGGAGCAAGAGCGGCGACCGTGCGCCATATGACGCGGCGCTGTCGGCCCTTGCGGTCACGGAGGAATTTCATGGTTACCCGGGCCTGCGCTTGATGACGGCGCTGAAGGAAGCCGCGGCGGCGGGCGACGCCGCCAGCTCGCACATGCTTGCGACGCGGATCGCGCAGGCTCTTCAGACAAGATCCTTCCGCCAGCATGCCGGCGACTGGAGCACGCAGGACGACGGCAATGGAGAGGTCCCCGATCTGCTTCCGCCGACGCTTGGGCAATCGGCGGCGCGCCGTCCGTACTTCGAGACCCTGATTGTGACCGGGGTGCCGGCCAGCAACTGGCCGGGACTTCTGGCGGAATGGCGCAAGTTGCGGCGTCTGGTCGATGGCTTCATCTATGAGCCCGTGGTGGTCGGCAGTCTCGAGGACGCTTTCTGTGCGGCCATGCTGAACCCCAATATCGCGGCGGTAGTGATCAACGAGGGCTTTTCCCTGCGTTCGCGTCACGATGCGCCGGTGCTGCGGTCCATGATGACCGCGATGGCGCTCAGCCATGAGTCCGACGCGTCCGCGTTGGGGCTGGCGCATATTCTGAAGCGGGTTCGTCCCGAGCTCGACATCTACCTGATGTCGAACCGCGACGTGGAGGCCATCGCCGGCGATCCCGAGGCCGATGTGGTGCGCCGGGTGTTCTACTCGGTCGAGGACATCCTCGAACTGCACCTTTCAATCCTGGAAGGCGTGCAGGATCGTTTCGACACGCCGTTCTTCGACAATCTGAAGAAATACGCGCAGCGGCCGATCGGGACCTTCCACGCGCTGCCGATCGCCCGCGGCAAGTCCGTGTTCAAGTCGGACTGGATCCGCGACATGGGCGAGTTCTACGGGCTGAACCTGTTCTTGGCCGAAAGCAGCGCCACCACCGGCGGCCTCGACAGCATGCTGGAGCCGACTGGCAACATCAAGAAGGCGCAGGAGAAGGCCGCGCGCGCGCTCGGCGCCGACCGCGTCTACTTCGTTACCAACGGCACCTCGACGTCGAACAAGATGGCGGTGCAGGCGCTGCTCGGCCCCGGCGACATCGCGATCGTCGACCGCAACTGCCACAAGTCGCACCACTACGGCATGGTACTGGCCGGCGCGCAACCGCTCTACGTCGAGGCATTCCCGATGACGGAATATTCGATGTATGGCGCAGTGCCGCTGAAGACAATCAAGCAGGCGCTCCTGAACGCCAAGGCCGACGGCCGGCTCGATCGCGTCAAGATGGTCGACCTGACCAATTGCACCTTCGATGGCCACATTTACAACACGCGGCGGGTAATGGAGGAATGCCTCGCGATCAAGCCCGACCTGATCTTCCTCTGGGACGAGGCCTGGTTCGGCTTCGCACGGTTTTCGCCGTTCCTGAGGCGGCGAACCGCGATGGGCGCGGCGAACGAGATCGAAGCCTGGATGCGCGACCCGAAGTCGGTTGCCGCCTACGAGAAGCAGCAGGCCGAACTCGGCAAGAACCCCTCGGACGAGGTGCTGCTCAAGACCAGGCTGATCCCCGATCCGCGCCAGATCCGGCTGCGGGTCTACCAGACCAACTCGACGCACAAGTCAATGTCGGCGATCCGGCAGGGCTCGATGCTGGCCGTCAAGGACATCGAATTTCACACCGTCGAAGCGCAGTTCAAGGAAGCCGTCTTCACACACGCTTCGACCAGCCCGAACCAGCAGCTGATCGCAAGCCTCGACGTCTCGCGCCGACAGATGGAGCTCGAGGGCTATGGACTGGTGGCCAATGCCATGGAGATCGCGTTCGCCATCCGCAACGCAGTCAACACCAACCCGCTGATCTCCAGGTATTTCCACGTCCTCGGCGCCAATGCCATGGTGCCGAAGCAATATCGGCAGAGTGGGTTCACCGACTATCTGGCTGATGGCACCAATTGGGCGAGCGCGCTGAAGAGCCTGAACGACGACGAGTTCTGCCTCGATCCGACCCGCATGACGCTGGTCTGCGGCACCGCCGGCTACGACGGAACGCAGTTCAAGGGCCTGCTCGCCAGCCGCTACAACATCCAGGTCAACAAGACCTCGCGCAACTCGGTGTTGATCCAGTCCAACATCAACAATACGCGGAGCGACGTCGCGCATCTTGTCCGGGTATTGGCCGAAATCTCCGGTGAAATTGATCGCGCTCTGGCCAAGGGCGGCGCGAACGCCAGGGTCGACTTCGACGCGCGGGTCAACAGCCTGATGAAGGACGTGCCCGACCTGCCGAACTTCTCGCATTTCCACGAGGCCTATCGCGGCGATGCCGGTGCGAAGACGAACGAGGGCGACATCCGCGGCGGATTCTACTCGGCCTATGATGCCGCGGGATGCCAATACATCCGCCTGAACGATCCCGAGATCGACCGGCGCCTGAAGAACGGGCCAGCTCTGGTCTCCGCCAACTTCGTGATCCCCTATCCGCCAGGCTTCCCGATCATGGTCCCCGGCCAGGTCATCACGCAGGAGACCATCGATTTCATGCGCAAGCTGGATGTGAAGGAGATCCATGGCTATGACGCATCCGAAGGACTGAAGCTCGTGACCACTGAGGCGCTGGCCAGAATGGGCAAGCCGCGGGCGGCCACACCGAAGTTGAAGGCTGCATCGTAAGGGGAAGAGAGCCCGCAAGCGCTTCCTGCGGCGATGATCCTTGCGCAACAACTCGTAACGCAACCGGTTCCTGGAGGGACACAATGAGGAAAATGGGTCTGATCGGAGGCCTTGCTGCGCAGGTGACGGGATTGGCCACCTTCAGCACGCCGTCGCTGGCTGAAACCGGCTCGGTCGCCGTCATCTTCACCAAGGGCGGCTTCATCGTTGGTGTCGGAGGTGGCGAGGGCGTCCTGACCCTGCGCGGCAAGCATTATCCGTTCATGGTGTCGGGCATGAGCGTCGGCTTCACAATCGGCGCCTCTACCACCAAGCTGGTCGGTCGCGCCATCAATCTCAGGGGGCCCGCCTCCATCGAAGGCTCCTACAGTGTCGCGGGAGCCGGCGGGGCAATCGCCGCGGGCGCAGGTGGGGTGCAGCTGCAGAATGCCAATGGCGTGATCCTGCAGCTCAGTGGCCCGAAGATCGGTGCCGAAGTATCGGCCGCCGTTGGCGGCGTGTCGATCCGCTTGAAATAGGTCTCAATGAGCCAGGCCGCGCGCCCGGCGCGGTCTCGGCTGCTCAGAAGCGTTCCTCGACGAAATTCATTCCGCGCAGACCGGCCCGATCGTTGTAGCGACCCTTGTTGGAGCGTGAAGGAAGCTTGACCTTGTCGCGCTTGATCCGTGCGTAGGGAATCGTCTTCAGCAGGAACGAGATGCAGTTCAGCCGCGCCCGCCGCTTGTCGTCGGAGCGGATGATGTGCCACGGCGCATGCTTCGAGCTCGTCGCCTTGAGCATCAGGTCGCGCGCGCGCGAGTAGTCGTACCAACGCCGGTAGGATTCCGTATCCATCGGGCTCAGTTTCCATTGCCGCAGCGGATCGTCGATCCGGGCCCTGAAGCGCCTTTCCTGCTCGTCCATACCGACCTCGAGCCATAGCTTGATCAGGATGATGCCGCCCTCGATGATGTACTGCTCCATCTGCGGGCAAAGCGAGAGAAACCGCTTGTGCTCCGCCGGCGTGCAGAACCCCATCACATATTCGACGCCTGCGCGATTGTACCAGCTGCGATCGAAGATCACGATTTCGCCGGCCGCCGGAAACTGCTGCATGTAGCGCTGGATGAAGAGCTGGGACTTCTCACGATCCGACGGCGCAGGTAGCGCGACCACGCGAAACACGCGCGGGCTGACCTTCTCGGTCAGCGCCTTGATGGTCCCGCCCTTGCCGGCGGCGTCGCGTCCCTCGAACAGGATGATGACCCGGATGTTGTTCGCCTTCACCCATTCCTGCAGATGGCAGAGCTGGACCTGCAGCTTTTGCAGCTCTTCCTCATACTGCTTGCGCTTCATCTTCTCCGTGCGCTTGTCTTTCGCCATGGATGGCCGTTCCTCGTTCGAGCCGCTCATCCCCACGCAATGACGATGCCGATGTCGCCGGGCGTGCCGCCGGGATAATCGACGATCTGGTAGCGGATGCGGTAGCCGCGGGGTTGCAGGTAATCCGCCCAGAGCTGGTAGATTTCCTTGGGGATCCCGGTCAGCGTCTTCTCCCAGCCGGCCTCCATCTGATTGATGGCCCGTCCCTTGTCGGTGCACAGCGTGTTGGGGAAGCGGTAGACCTGCACTTCGGTCAGACCGTTGCGCACTGCGCGCTGAATAACCGTCGAGGCCAGCTTGACCTTCTCGTCCTCGCTGAGCCCAGAGGGCTTGCTCAGCCGCTCGATCAAGGCGCGCTTCTCGGCTTCGACGGCGGCGGCACGCTTGGCTTGCTCCTCGGCCTTCTCAGTTTCCTTGAGCGCAGCCTCCTTCTGGATCTCGTGCGCATTCGGGATCAGGTCATCGATCTTGTCTCGCATGGCTGGGGACTCCTGGGTCCGATCATCCACCTTGCCCCCGAAAGGGTAGGCACCAGCCGATCGCGATCCTTGATCCAGATCAAGCCAGGGCGATAGGATGGCACCCAATGTCAACCAAGGGGCGCAGGCGAGTTTGATCGCTGCAGGGAGGCTTGGCTTGAGCGAACAGGTTCATCCGCTGGCTCCGCATCATTTGCCGTTCTTCATTCCCGGCGTCGATGGGTCGGACACCCTGACCGTGGTGATGGGCATCTTCCTTGTCGCCGCAGTCCTATGGGTCGGCACGCTGTACTGGAAGCTGCACAGCCTGCCGGAGCGCATGGCGCACAAGAGCCAGAAGCTTCAGTTTGAGATCGTCGCCGTCCTGGGGCTGATATCGCTCTTCACCCACATGCACATCTTCTGGATCGCCGGCCTGCTGCTTGCACTGATCGACCTGCCGGATTTCGGCACGCCGATGCGCAGCATTGCCGATTCCGTCGAGCGCATCGCCGACGCCACGCCGGGTGCGCCCGTCGCCGAACCGGAAATCGAATCCGCGCCCAGCGGCAGTCAAGACGTCCGGACGCCTGCGAAGCCGGAGGTTCACAGTCATGCTTGAGCTCATGATCTGCTCGCTGGTGACGATTCTGCCGGATTACCTCTACCGCCGCTATCGGCAAGGCAAGCGGTTCGGCAAGGAAATTACGTTCTTCTCCGTCTGGTACGAACTGCGGTGGGGCATCACCGGCTGCCTGATGCTCACGATCTCCCTGATCACGATGATCTTTTACTTCCATCCCTCGACCACTTCAGCGGCGATCTACTTCAGGACCGTGCCGATCCTGCCTGAGGGCTCCGGCCGCGTCGTCGAGGTCAATGTCGACTTCACCGCGCCGGTGAAGAAGGGCGACGTTCTGTTCCGGCTCGACAGTTCGAAGCAGGAGGCCGCGCTCGAAACTGCCAAGCGAAAGGTTGCCGAGGTGGATGCGTCGCTGATCTCGGCGCAGGCGGATGTCGTCAAGGCGGACGCTCAGATCGGCGAGGCGAAAGCCGCCTTGCAGCAAGCCAAGGACGAGCTCGACGTAAAGAGCGATTTGCAGCGCCGCAATCCCGGCATCGTGCCGCAACGCGACATTGAGAAGCTGCAGGTTCTGGTCGATCAGCGGCAGGCCGGCGTCGATGCGGCCAACGCCGTCAAGGAATCGGCGACATTACGCGTCTCCACGCTCCTGCCGGCCGAGAAAGCCAGCGCCGAGGCTGCGTGGGCGCAGGCGCAAGTGGATCTCGACAAGACCTTCGTCCGCGCCGGCGTTGACGGCCGCGTCGAGCAATTCCTCGTTCGCCCAGGGGACCTCGTCGCCCAGATCATGCGGCCGGCCGGAATCCTGATACCGGAGGAGGCGGGCCGCAACAGGTTGCAGGCGGGGTTCGGGCAGATCGAGGCCCAGGTGATGAAGCCCGGTATGGTTGCTGAAGCCACCTGCATGTCGAAACCCTGGGTGATCATTCCGCTGGTCGTCACCAGCGTTCAGGATTTCATCGCCGCCGGACAGTTTCGGGCCAGCGAGCTGTTGATCGACCCGCAGAGCCTGCAAAAGCCCGGTTCGATCCTCGTGTTCCTCGAGCCGCTCTACAAGGGCGGTCTTGACGGCGTGACGCCCGGCAGCAGCTGCATCGTCAATGCGTACACCAGCAACCACGACGAGATATCCGATCCGAAGACCGGCGTGTTGAAGGGCTTTGCCCTGCATGCCGTCGACGCGACTGCACTTGTTCATGCCTTGCTGTTGCGGATCCAGGCTCTACTGCTGCCGATCCAGACGCTGGTGCTGAGTGGTCACTGACGGGCGCGAACCCGGAGACAGCGGATGAAGCCGGATCGCAAGCTTCGCGCAATCGTGGTGGCTGCCATGATCTTCGCGCTGCCGGACTACGCGCTCGCGTTCGATCTCACCGGGGCCTGGGCCACGAGCGCGGACCAGTGCGGCAAGGTGTTCGCCCGCAAGGGCAGGGCGAACCAGGTCACGTTCACGAATTTCTCAGGGGTCCATGGCGGCGGGTTCATCGCCGAGGCCGATCGCCTCAGGGGCAAGTTCGAGAACTGCAAGATCAAGTCGCGCAAGGATGACGGCAAGGACCTCAATATCATCGTGGGCTGCGCGTCGGGGATCATGGTGTCCAACGTCCAGTTCTTCCTCAAGGTCGTCGACGATGACACCATCACACGGGATTTTCCTGGCGTCGAGGAAATGCAGGTCTCCTATCACCGCTGCAAACTCTAGCGGAATGCAAGCTTTTGACCAATCCCCGCGGCCCGATATATTGAGCTTGGTGACGCAGGATCCGGTCAACGCCGGATTGATCGAGTGATGCTCCGTGGATCCTCACAGTTTGCCAAGGTCGTTGCGCATCGCCCTGGTGGCCGGGCTCGTTTTGATGCTCGGCGGTGCCAGCCTGTTGGCCTATCGCTGGTATGCTCGGCCGACGACGCTCACCGTCGCCGTCGGTTCGCTCGACGGCGAGGCGAACAAGCTGATTTCGGCGATCGCCGGCAAGCTCACGGAGTCGAAAGCGACGGTCCGGCTTCACTTGGTCCAGACCACAGGGCCGCTCGAATCTGCCGCGGCATTCGCGTCCGGCAAGGTCGATCTTGCGGTGGTGCGCGGCGATGTTGGCGACCTGGCCCAGGCCCAGGCCGTGATCGTGCTCGCCCACGCCGTCGCCCTGATCATTGCTCCGCCTGGTGCTTCGATATCCAACGTGACCGAGCTGAAGCGCGTTACTGTCGGCGTGATCGGGTTCGACGCCAATCAGAAGCTGATCAAGGTGCTCTCGGATGAATACGATCTCGCGCGTGCGGGCGTCACGTTCAAGCCGCTGCTGCCTTCGGATGCACGCCGGTCGCTGGAGACCAAGGATGTCCGCGCCATCCTGCTCGTGGTTCCTCTGACCGAGAAGTACCTGTCCCTTGTGCGGCGCGCTCTGCCGCACACCGCGCGAACCGGCCCTGTGATGATCGCGATCGAGTCGGCGGGAGCGATCGCCGAAAAGGAGCGCGCCTACGAAAGCTTCGACGTGCCCAAGGGAACGTTACGGGGCTCGCCGCCAATTCCTCCCGATGACCTGACGACGCTGCGGACCTCATTCTACCTGGTGGCGCAGAAGAAGCTTGGCAACGACCTGATCGGCGACCTGACCCAGTCGATCATGACCGCGCGCCACGACCTGCTGGCAGAACTACCGGGGCTGGCGCAGATAGCAACGCCCGACACCGACGCGGATGCCTACATCCCCGTGCATCCGGGCGCCGCCGCGTTCTACGAGGGGACCCGCGAGAGCTTCCTCGATCAATGGGGAAATGCGATCTTCCTGGCGCCGATGATCGCGGGCGGGCTCGCGTCGGTGCTGGCTGCGGCCTGGAAATTCCTGCGGCCGGCCGAGACCAAGAGCCGCGAGGAGCCACTCGACATGCTCTATGCCCTGGGGCCTCGAATCCGGACGGCCGAACATGTGCCGGAGTTGGAAGAGATCGAGCGCGAGATCGACCAGGTGCTGCGAACCCAGCGCAAGCAACCGGTCGCAGACGACCAGGTCGAGCGTGCAGTGACGGCGGTGAACGTTGCGGCGCATCGGCTCGAAAACCTGATCCATGATCGTCGCGTCTATCTTGCGTCGCGGCAAACCGGCCAGGCCGGAAGCTGAGCGGACAATCGCTTTCCTTGATCTCGATCAAAGGGCAGACGCGGCCGCGGCCGATGCTGACCGCCGTCGCTGTCGATGGAGGTCGCGATGTTCCGTTGGGACAAGATCCTGCTTGCGGTTGCGCTGGTGTCGGCGATTCCCGCTGCCGCGGTTGGGCAGACCGCCGACAAGCCGCCTGCGCAGAGCAATCAGCCACCGGCAGCCGCGCCGACGGCACAGCCAGCCGACAAGTTGCTGAAGCCCGAGCAACTCGAGGCGTTGGTTGCGCCGATAGCGCTCTATCCCGACGAATTGCTGGCCAACGTGCTGGCGGCGTCGACGTACCCGCTCGAAGTGGTGCAGGCCGATCGCTGGCTGAAGAAGCGCAAGACTCTGAAAGGCGATGCGTTGAAGACCGAGGTCGAGAAGCAGGCCTGGGACGACAGTGTGAAGGCGCTTGCGAGCACGCCCGATGTTATTTCGATGATGAGCGAAAAGATCGACTGGACCAAAAATCTGGGAGATGCGGTGCTGGCGCAGCAAGCTGATGTAATGGATGCGATTCAGCGATTGCGGTCAACGGCCTATGACAACAAGAAACTGGTGACGACCAAGCAGCAGAAGGTCAGCGTTCAATCACAAGAGAACAAGCAGGTGGTCGTGATCGAGTCGGCAGATCCGAATACGATGTACGTGCCCTATTATGAACCGGCCGCGGTCTACGGGACCTGGCCATACGCCGAATACCCGCCTTATTACTTCGGGTATCCGGCCTATATCGGCGCAGGCGTCATCGCGACGGGCCTTGCATTCGGTGCCGGATGGGCAATCGGCCGTTGGGGCAACTACTGGGGCGGCGGGTGCAACTGGGGCAACCGCAACGTCTACGTCAACCACTACAACCGGGTGACCAATGTCGGCAACAGCTGGCAGCACAACCCGTCGCACCGGCAAGGCGTCCGCTACAGCAACACCAACGTGCAGCAGCGGTTCGGCGGCAATAATGTGAAGGCGGGTGCCGCGGACCGGATGGATTTCCGCGGCCGCGACGGACAGCAGGTGCTGCGTCCGAACCAGGGAGCCGGAGATCGGGCGGGTGACCGAGCAGGAGACCGGGCTGCGGACCGTGCCGGTGACCGTGGTGGTGACCTCGGTGGAGATCGCGCCGGCACGCGTGATCGGCCCGGTGGCGGTGATCGCGCAGGTGCTTCAGATCGTGCCAAGGGGGGCGGCGACCGCGCCGGAGCAAAGGGCGGCGGCGACCGCGCAAAGGCCTCCAATCGCGGCAATGCCGGTAACCGCGCCGCTGCGACCAATCGGGGTGGCGGCGGCAGTCGCGGCGGCGCCATGAACGTGTCGTCGGGACGCGCGGCTGCGGCGGCATCGGCGCGCGGGCGATCGAGCATGGCGAGCATGCCGCGCGGCGGCGGCGCAAGTTTCGCCGGCCGTGGTGGCTTCGGCGGCGGCTTCCGCGGTGGCGGAGGAGGTGGCGGTTTCCGCGGCGGCGGCGGCGGACGGCGTTCCGACATCGCGCTCAAGCACGATATCGAACTGCTTGGCTACCTCGCCAACGGCCTCGGCTACTACCGCTTCAGCTATCTCGGCAGCAGCAAGGCTTATGTCGGCGTGATGGCGCAGGAAGTCGAACAGGTCATGCCGGACGCCGTGACGCGCGGGACGGACGGATATCTCCGGGTCTATTACGAGAAGCTCGGCCTGAAGCTGCGCAGCTACAATGCATGGCATGCCGCCGGTGCGAAGATTCCATTTCCGTCGGAGGCATCACGATGACAGGCTGCTCACACGCGCCATTCGGTCGCATAACTTGCATCGGCGCCACTGCCGCAGTCGCCTTCGCCTTGCTGCTGTCGCCGGTTCGCGCCCAGCAGGGCTTCGCCAATCCCGAAGATGCGGCGGCCGCCCTGGCGACGGCGGTCAAGGCGGGCACGAGCCGTGCGATGCTGAAGGTACTGGGCCGCGACGCTGCCGATATCATCGAGTCCGGCGACGATGTCGCCGACGCCAATGCGCGCGCGCGCTTTGTTGCGGCTTATGACGCCAAGCATTCGGTCAAGGCCGACGGTAACAAGAAGGCCACCCTGATTCTGGGACCCGACGATTTCCCGTTCCCGATTGCCCTCGTCAACAACCATGACGGCTGGAGCTTCGATGCAGCCGAGGGACGTCGCGAAATCCTCTACCGCAGGATCGGCAATAATGAGCTTGCTGCGATCCAGACCTGTCTTGCCTATGTCGACGCCCAGAACGAGTATGCCGAGAAGGATCGCGGTGAGGGAGTCGGCACCTATGCCCAACGCATCGTCAGCAGGCCGGGCAAGACCGACGGATTGTTCTGGCGCGACGACAAGGACCGGAGTCCGCTCGGCGAGCTGGCGGCCCAGGCCGCGGCGGAGGGTTACAAGGTCGGCGAGCAGCCCGAGCCGTATCACGGATACTATTATCGCATCCTGAAGGCGCAGGGTTCCGACGCTCCGGGCGGAGCGTTGAACTACGTCGTGAAGGGCAAGATGATCGGTGGATTTGCACTGGTCGCCTGGCCCGCCGAATACGCCAATTCCGGGGTCATGACGTTCTTGGTCAATCACGCCGGCATTGTCTATCAAAAGGATCTCGGCGCGCGCACCGATTTTCTCGCCAAGCGCATGATCGTGTTCGATCCGGATCACACCTGGAAAAAGGTCGACCTTGCAAATCCCTGAGCGAAAAGAGGCTGCCCCGATGCGATGCATGATCCGTCCCGTCATACTGGCGCTGGTGGCGATGATCCTGGCGGTCACCCCATGCTCCGCGCAGGCGGCTGGCCACGTCCAGGTCAAGTTCGTGAAGGCGGCTCTCGTCGTCGGTGGCGGCGGCGGGAGCGGCACACTCATCTATCGTGGGCGGCATTATCGCTTCATCGTGTCCGGCTTCAGCCTCGGCGTGAGCGCGGGCGCATCGGTGACCTGGCTGGAAGGCACTGCCTCGGGCATCAGGGAAGTCAACGATTTCGCCGGCAGCTATACGCTGGTCGGGGGCGGCGGCGCATGGGCCGCCGGCGCCGGCGGTGTGAGCATGCGAAACGAACACGGCGTCCTGCTTTCGCTCAAAGGGCCGAAAGCAGGACTGGAATTTGCCGCAAACCTGGGCGGACTGACGATTTCGCTGCGGTGAGCGCGAGGTCCAATGCGGTGGCTCTTGGCGAAATCGTGAAAGGCCATCTCGCGAGCTAGGCTGCTCTCCGGTAAAAGAACAGCGCTTCCGCGATAGTGGGTTTAGCGATGTAGCGGACCCCCGCTACCAAGTATGACCCGCTATTATGGTGGGCCTCTGGAAAGACCCCTCCGCCAACCAGCGGCCAGCTTTCCCTTGACCTAGACCTCGAAGCCTTCCCAAGGGCCCTTCGGGTGGACGCTGTGCACAAGCGACCTGATTTCGGCGACCAACGGACCTCGGTCATCCTCCGCGCTTGCGTGGCTTGCGATCGTGTCAGCAAGCGCATTGACGGTCTCGATGCAGCGGTCCAGCGTTGCCGGATGCAGTGAGCTGGGGGAGGGGGCCTACTCGAGAGCGGCCAGTTCCGCCTCGATGCGCAGGCGCTCTTGCTTCAGCTCCGCGATCCGTTGCTTGGCATCTTCGTCCCAGATCACGTACCTGATCACAAGATCAGTGTTGCGCTGACGCGCGCCCTCGATCCAGTCACGTTTGGCCTCTAGCCGCAGGCGCTCCGCGGAAGCGTTTCTAGCAAGCCGCTCTCGCTCACTGTTGTAGTTCCGGACGTAGGTCTCGATCAGCCGTGGCTCCTTCAACTCCACTGGACCATCCCGCTGAACACAAGTCTTTCGACGTCGCGCAGGTGATGATCCTGCGATTCGAGCAACGGCCATTCTCGCGCACAGCTGAGCAGCGAATCCTCGTCTTTCCAGTCTTGTCGCGGTCGTGAACTGACATGCTAGATCCGGAACAACCGCACCGAACAGACCCGACAGGAGATGCGGCGCCCGCCGCTTCATGTGGCTGGCCAAGTGCCCCTTCTCAGTCTTCAAAGCCTCCTCCCAAACGGACTGTTCGACGATCCTCAGTTGGGACACATCAATGATTGACCCGCAGGCCTATTGCGCCTTTGCCAGCGGCCGGCTGCAAACTTTTTTGGATGAGCATCAGGTGGACACGCTGATCGTCTCCGACGGTGAGACCGATGTTTGCGTGCTGCCCACTGTGCTGGCCGCGGTCGATATCGGCTAACGCGTGATCCTTGCGGAAGACGCACTATGCAACTCGTCCGATGAAAGCCACGACGCACTGCTGGGTCTCTATACCAAGCGCTTCAGCCTGCAAATCGAGGTGGCGCCGACTGCCCGCATTCTTGCGAATTGGTCGGTCGATGACCGAGCGCGCAGCCGTTGGGCGATGGAACTTCTTTGCGCGTGCTTAACATAGGTTAGAGCTTCGATTGCAAAGCAAACTCTTCGATCAACAGGCTTGAATTGAAGCCGATGACATGGCCCGATGGGTGGGCGTCCCGCCGACCAGGATCGAAGCTGTGAGCCGCACTAAAAGATGTCTTGGCCAACTACTTCTCGCCGCCACGCTGCTTGCGGCGGGGATGGCGGACGCGCAGGAGGACAAGAAGACCGACGACGACAAACCGGCTGATCCCGATACCGGCGAAAGTACGGTCGAGGAAAAGACGCTTGGTCTCCTGCCCAATCCCTTGCAGAAGGACGGCGTCAAACTTGCAGCCACCTATATTGGGGAGGTGTTGGGCAACCCCTCCGGCGGACTGAAACAGGGCTCGGCCTATGAAGGGCGCCTGAATCTCGCCGTCGACCTTGATCTGCAAAAGCTCGCCGGCCTCGATCAACTGACATTCCATGCCAATATGTTTCAGATTCATGGTGGCGGGCTGTCGCGCGGCAGCTTGCAGAATTACTTCGTGGTCAGCGGCATCGAGGCGTTGCCGTCTACGCGTCTTTACGAGGCTTACTTTGAAAAGCAGTGGGGCAACAAGAAAGTCTCACTCAAGGCGGGGCAACTCGCGGCCGACAGCGAGTTCTTCAACACCAGATACACCGACGTCTTGACGAACGCCTCGATGGGCTGGCCGGCGATCACCTCGCTTGACCTGCCGAGCGGCGGTCCGTCGCCCCCCTTGGCTGCGATGGGGGCCCGGCTTCTCGTCAATGTCACGGATCAACTGTCCGTTCTCGGCGGCTTATTTGATGGCGATCAGGCCGGGCCAGGCGGTGGCGATCCGCAGGAGCGCAACCGCTACGGCGTCAACTTCCGCGTCAATGATCCGCCGCTCCTGCTTGGTCAAATCCAATACGCCTGGAATAACACCAAGGGCGATCCGAACCCCGCCGGTCAAATCAAGTTCGGCGGCTGGCGGCATTTTGGGTCTTTCGCCGATCAGAGATTTGCCTCCAATGGAGTCCCGCTGGCGTCGCCCGCCAGCAGCGGCGAACCTCTGCTCCTATCCGGTGATATCGGTGGCTGGATTGTGTTCGAGCAGAAGCTCTATGGTGTGCCGAAAAGCGATGATAGAGGCATCGGCATTTTTGCGCGCCTCTCCGGAGCGCCGGCCGACCGCAATCTGATCGATCGTTACGCTGACGCCGGCATCGAATTCATCGGTCTCGACGACAACCGTCCTGACGACAAGTTTGGAATCGCGGCCGGCTACGCGCATATATCCAAACGCGCCCAGACTTTGGATGCAGACTGTCGCACATTCGTCGATCCAACTTGGCCGACGCGGAGTTTCGAAGGCCTTCTGACGGCCGTGTATCAGTATCAAATCAGGGACGGGTGGACGTTGCAGCCCAACCTGCAATACATCATCCATCCCGGCGCAAGTGCCACTAGCCCTTCCAGTGCAATGCCCGGCAAGGCTCTACATAACGCAACCGTGCTCGGCCTACGCACGACCCTGAAGTTCTAGGTGTCGGTAAACATGACGCCGGTGCCCAACTCGGCAGTTTTGCCAGATTGGTCATTGCGTATGACGGGTCCTCGAAAGGGAGGTGCGGGTCCAACGGAATCGATCCGCCGGGCCTCTGCCGGATCAGGCGGCGGTGGAAGCCTTCTTGTTGACGCCCTTGCGCAACGCAACTGTGTTGAGCTTGGTGTTTGCCGCCTTTTCTTCGTTGAGGTTCGTGGTCAGGAAACGCACGATATCGTCGTGGCCGAGCTCCTCCGCCCAGGCGATCAAGGTGCCGTAACGGCATATCTCGTAGTGCTCGACGGATTGCGCGTTGGCGACGAGCGCCGCATCCAGCACCGTCTTGTCCTCGATCTCGCCGGCCGTCTCGTCGGCTTCCTTGATGATCCCATCAATGGCTGGGCATCGCGTGCCGCTTGGCGATTGGCCGAGTTTTTCGAAGACCTTTTCGAGACGCTCGATCTGCTTGTTCGTCTCCTCGAGATGGTTCTTGAGGCCCGTGGCCAGATCCCTGTTGGTGGCCTTATCGATCATTTTCGGCAGGGCCTTGGTGATCTGCTGCTCGGCATAATAGATGTCCTGCAAGCCATGAAGCAGCAGGTCATCCATGGTCTTGATGTCTTTGGTGAATAGTCCCATGACGTCGCTCCTCGCTCTTGAAGCGGAGGAACGCATGCTCGCCGTGCTGGTTCCTAGGCCTCTACGCTTCAGGCGGCCGGGAAGATTATGATCGCGGGCGTCTCGTGCTTCCGCAGGAACTCGCGCAAACAGGCCGCGTTTTGCCTCTTTGGGTGGAGTTCAACATGGTCAGCACCTCGCTTTGGATGGAGACTGAGATCCTGCCGGAGGCGCGTACTCTCAAAGGCGATGTGGAATGCGATGTCGCCGTGGTTGGCTCCGGCATCGCCGGGCTCTCGACAGCGTACGAACTGATGAAGCGGGGCCGGTCGGTCATCGTCATTGACCGTAAAGGTATCGCAAGCGGCATGACGGCGCGCACCTCGGCTCATCTTGCGCCACTGTGCGATGACCTGATGAGCGAATTCAAAAAGCTGCGCGGCGCCGAGGTTGCCAAGCTATTCTACGAAAGTCAGGCCGCCGCCGTCGATCGCATCGAGGAGATCCAGACAAGCGAGAAAATTGCCTGCGATTTTATCCGTCTTGACGGCTATCTGTTTCAAGGTAACGGCATGTCGGCCAATATTTTCGATGCGGAGCTGGAAGCGGTGCGCGACGTCGGCGCACCGGTTCACCGGCTGGTCGGCGTGCCGCTCAAGGGATGCGAGAACCGCCACGTCCTTCGATATCCGCGCCAAGCGAAATTCCATCCTCTTAAATATCTCGCTGGCCTCGCGGCCGCTTGCGCGAGCGGCGGTGTCCGTTTCTTTGCCCATAGTCCGGTGGAAGAAGTCGCCGAACAGGACGGCGGCATCACGCTGCGAACCTCACAGGGGCAAATCACGGCCGACCATGCCGTGATCGCGACCAACGCCTCCATAGCCGATCGCTTTCAACTGCATACCAAGGTCGCTCCTTACCGCACTTACATGCTTGCCTTTGCCATCGCGCGGGGCGACCTGCCCGACGCGCTCTATTGGGACACCGAAGATCCCTACCATTATGTTCGGCTGCAAACGGGCCCCGAGGAGGATGATTTCGTGCTGGTCGGCGGCGAAGACCATAAGAGCGGAGAGGCCAATGACGCCGACCCGCGCTTCACACGTCTGGAGAGCTGGGCACGCGACCTGATCCCGGCCCTTGGCCGCATCACGCACCGCTGGTCGGGCCAGGTTCTCGATACGATCGACTACGCCGGCTTCATCGGCAGCGAGCCCGGCAGCGAGCGCATCTATCTTGCGATGGGCGATTCGGGCCAGGGGCTGACCCATGGCGTGATGGGCGCGATGCTGAACACAGCGCTCATCCTTGGCGAAGATCATCCATGGAAGTCCGTCTATGCGCCGGATCGCAAACCGCTGGCGGCGGGGAAGAATTTCCTGCGCGAGAACATGACGATCCTGCAAAATCTCGCGGAATACGTGGCGCCGGGTGAAATAGCCTCACTTGAAGAGCTGGAACCGGGTGGGGGTGCCATCCTGCGGCGTGGATTTGAAAAGATCGCGGCCTACAAGGACAAGGCCGGCGAGCTTCACCTTCATTCAGCCAGTTGCACCCATATCGGCTGTCACCTGCACTGGAACAGCTTCGAGAGCTGTTGGGACTGTCCGTGCCACGGGTCGATCTTTGCGCCCAACGGGCAGCCGATCAATGCTCCGGCCGTATCGGCTTTGCGCCCGGTGAAGGCCTAGCGAGTTAGAGCGGTTGGGAGCGGTCCATCTTCAAGGACGATGACATTCAGCAGGACGATCTGCGCAGCCCGCGCACACCGTGGGCCGTCCTCCCGTCGCGCCCGATTGAGCGCATCTCTGAAAGCTTTCGTTGCGAGGTGCTGATCATCGGTGCCGGCATCACCGGCGCGCTAGTGGCCGAGCGCCTGACACGGCAAGGCCACCAGGTTGTCATCATCGATCGCGAGCTTCCCAGTCTCGGTAGCACGGTCGCCAGCACCGCTATGCTGCTCTGGGAAATCGACCGGCCGCTGTTTGAACTTGCGCAGCTCTATGGTTTCGAGAAGGCGGTGCGCTGTTATCGCGCCAGCCTTCAGGCCGCGCAAGGCCTGCTGTCCCTGATTGCGCATCAGGGAATTTCTTGCCAAATGCGGCCGCGTCTCTCGCTCTATCTCGCTGTCGATGACGGTCCGAAGCTTGTTCAAGATGAATATGCGATGAGGGACCGCGCCGATCTGCCATCCCTCCATCTCGATCATGCCGCGTTGCTGAAGCGCTTCGGAATCGCGCGGGCGGGTGCTCTTTTGTCAAAGGATGCGGCTGATGCCGATCCGGTGCTGCTCACGCATGGCTTGCTTGATATCTCCATCCGGCGCGGTGCCCACCTTCGAAAGGCCAATGCAGTTGCCTTTGATAGCGCGGCCCAGAGCGTAACCGTCGGGCTTGAGAGCGGGCTTTCGATTGAGGCGCGCGAGGTCGTGCTCGCGACCGGCTACGTGATGCCGGATATTGTGCGGCCCACGGGACAGCAGCCAACCTCCAGCTGGGCCATGGCGACCCGGCGGCAGCCGAGCCATCTGTGGCCCGAAGAGACGCTGATCTGGGAAGCGAGCCGGAACTATCATTATGCGCGGACCACTGCTGATGGCCGCATCATCCTTGGCGGCGAGGATGACGGAGCGCTCATCGAGCCTGACGCTCGTGATGATGCCACGCCTGCAAAGGTGAGGGCGCTCAAGAACTATCTGATGGCGCTTTGGCCGCATGCATCGGACCAAGTGGCGTCCAGCTGGTCGGGTGCTTTCGATACCACCCATGACGGCTTGCCGTTGATCGGCAGGGTACCCGGCTGCAAGAATATCTCCGCGGCCTTTGGCTATGGCGGCAACGGCATTACCTTCAGTTTTCTCGCGGCGGAACTTCTGGCAACGTTGCTTGCCGGAGGCTCTTCGCCCCTCCTCGATGATCTTGCGATTGACCGCGATATTCCGGGCTAGCGATGCGGGATCGCGCAGCCCAGCATGAAGGCGACGAGCAGCGAGGGCAGCGAAACCTCTCCTACCACATCACGCAGAAAGGCGAGCGCTTGGCTCGGCCGCTGTCCTTCTTCCAGGCTTTGCCGCACCGTGCGGGCGGTCTCACGCACGCCTTCCGAAACGTCCTTCGACTGGGATTTCATGTCGGAACGGCGATATCGCAATCAAGCCCTTCCGCTCGCCAGTCAAAGAGCACTTTACCCCCAAGTTGGCTGAGCGTTCCTTCGATAAGGCGACTACCGAAGCCTTTCCGTTCAGGCATTTTTACCCTCGGCCCGCCAAATTCGGTCCAGCGGATCGCAAGTTGTCCGTCCTTGCCGCGCGACCACGCCAATCTGATCTGGCCTTTCGGGCTGGATAGCGCGCCATATTTGGAGGCATTGGTCGCTAGCTCATGCAGGACCACCGCAACCGCCTGCGCGGCAGTGGGATCCAGCACGGTTTGCAGGCCGTCCATCCGAACCCGCCTGTCGTGCTCACTGAGATAAGGGGCAAGTTCCTGCTTCGCGATCGCCGAGACTTCGGCGCCTAGCCACCGCGTGGCAACAAATAACGAGTGAACATTTGACATCGCCTGGATTCGCCCGCTGATCATCTCCTTGAGACCCTCGGAAGTAGCGGACTGAGAAAGATTTACGATCGCCTGGACGATCGCAAGGATGTTCTTGCTTCGGTGCTCTGCCTCGCGAGCCAGAACGCTTATCCGCTCCTGATCCCGCTTCTGCTCGGTGATATCTCTTGCGATCTTTGATGCCCCAATGATGTTGCCGAAGTTATCTTTGACAGGGGAAATGGTGAGCGAAACCATGATTGAGCTACCATTCCTACGCCGCCGAACAGTCTCAAAATGCTCGATGCGCTCACCTCGCCGGATGCGGGTTAATATCTCACGCTCTTCGCTTTGCCGGTCCTCAGGGATCACAAGCGTAATGGGCTGGCCAATCGCCTCGGCGGCCGAGTAGCCGAAGATGCGCTCAGCCGCCTTGTTCCAGCTTGTAATGATGCCGTCCAAGTTCTTGCTCGCGATCGCATCGTCGCTGGACTCAACGATAGACGCGAGCAGGTTGGCCAAGCGCTCGGCACGTTCCAGAGCCGGAGCTTGCGAGCTGGAAGCTTTCGTGTGCGAGCCGGTTCGCACCGGCATGACTTCCGCAAGATGTCCTCCCGCCTGGCGCCACCCGGGGAGACTTTTGGCCTCTTCACGCATGCATTCGCTTCCTTGCCATTTTTCCAACGTTTCGGTTTGTTCGAAGCGAGGCCGACGTCGGGTCATGGCATTTGCTCCCTCCTTGAATAGGCGGGAGCTTCTCATCACCAACAAAAGCCGCGAGGTTCGGTGGTGGATTTATTGTGGGGCCTGAATGCCGATAACGCGAATTGTATATTTCGCTCTCGGCCCGGAACCATTCAGGAATTACTCAAGTTCCCCACTTCGCGTCACTTGCGCCACGAGCGGATTAGCGCAGATGGCAGATCAACTTAGAGCACGGAGGGTCAGGAGGGACAGCATTCGCGGTCGCGTACCGTCCTGACCGGTCAATGCACTGCGACCATCGTGTTAAAGAAAATTCGGAAATTGATTCACCTAGGTAACGGCGGGACCAACTAGGCTGATTCGATGATGCGTATACTGGGCAGGGCTTTTCATTAAGGACAATTTACTGAGGACCCAGAGAGACGCCTAAGTATTGCATCGGCGGCTTGAGAAGGCTGGAATGAGGAACGGCCTCAGCATCACCTCCAAGGGTGCCAGGGCCGTTTCTTTTGGATCAGTCGAACGGGATGATGTCCTCCGTTCCCCATAGAGGACGAAGGGCTACGATAGCATATTCGACGGGGATCCGCGGCGTCGGGACCGGTAGGTGCACCGCTGGCGTCCACCGCGGCTCCACCGCCGGCGTTCTGGAACGCTCCAGACCCTGATGAATTTCCCGGTCATGAGTGTGGACGATTTTTATGCGGACGATTACTATCTCGCGAGGGCCGAGCACTACCGGCATGCCAAGGAGACGGCAGCCGACCAGTTCACTCGGTATTTCCTTGAGCGGATGGAGCACAGCTATCGGGTCCTGGCTGCCAGCGAAACAGCTCTCGCCGTCTCGCAAAATGCGGAAGAGGAAACGGAGAATCCCCGCGACCAGCCGGGCACTTGAGGCTCTTGGTTCCCCTTACTCCATCTCGGGTCACGCCGAAGCGTAAGGCATGCGCTCCAGAGGAAGCGGGACGGCGAGGCTAGGTCTCACTTGCGTTCTCCGCGATCCGCTTTCGGATGATGGTCAGACGGGCGCTGACGCCTCGGTACGGCCGAGCTTCTGGGCGATCTCGCTCTGTGTCCGCCCAGTCTCCCGTATCAACTGCAATAGCTTTTGCTCTTCCTCAGCGGACCACGATGATCCTGCTGGCATGGGGATTTTCCAAAATTGTTTCGTGATGAGATGCCGCTAGAGAATGGCAGATGACTGTAGCCGCGTCTGTCCTGTTTCTTCCGGTACTCGCCGAAAAGGAACGCATTTCAGCCGGTCGTCTTGATAGGAATCGGGAGATGAGATGAGCGTGAGCACGCTGATGCCTCGATATTACTTCGACCTATGTGACAACGCCGGCAACATAGTTGACGAGGAAGGTTTGGACCTTAGGGACATAGAAGCCGTGCAGGATGAAGCTGCGCGCGCCCTGGGCGGAATGGCCCGCGACGCAGCGGCAATCTTACACGGTGGCGGGGCGGAGCAGATGGAGATTGCGGTTCGCGACGAGAGCGGACCGGTGATGACAGTCCGGTTTGCTTTCGAGATCAGCCGGGAGAGGCGGAGCTGAACTGACGCCATTCGCAGATGCGAAATAGACCATCTTAATCCATCGATGGAACTCAAACGCCTGGACGGCGTTTGACCTTACTATGTCCCAACCCGCGCTGGGGCTGGGATATGATTCATATGGACTCCTCGAACCTCTCCGAAGTCGTACAGGCCAGCGACGACCGCTACCGCCTCCTGGTGGAAGCGATCACCGATTACGCGATCTACATGTTGGATCGGGACGGCCGCGTGACCAGTTGGAACCCGGGCGCGAGGCGATTCAAGGGCTATGAGGCCGACGAGATAATCGGTCGCCATTTCTCGACTTTTTATACCGATGCTGAGCGAGCAGAGAACGTCCCAGCTCAGGCGCTGGCGGAGGCTGAGCGCACTGGCCGATTCGAGCGGGAAGGCTGGCGTGTCCGCAAGGACGGCACGCAGTTCTGGGCTCATGTCGTCATCGACGCGATCCGCTCGCCTGAGGGGGACCTCGTCGGCTTCGCCAAGATCACCCGCGACCTGACGGAACGAAGGGCTGCCGAGACGAAGCTGCGCGAAAGCGAAGAACAGTTCAGACTGCTGGTTCAAAGTGTCACCGACTATGCGATCTTCATGTTGGATGCCGGCGGTCACGTGGCGAGCTGGAATGCAGGCGCGCAGCGCATTAAAGGCTATGCGCCCGAAGAGATCATTGGCCGGCACTTCTCCGACTTCTACACGGAAGCCGACCGCGCCGCTGGGCTTCCTCGCATCGGCCTGGAGACAGCAACTCGAAACGGACGCTGGGAGCACGAAGGTGAACGGGTCCGAAGGGACGGCACTGTGTTCTGGGCGCACGTCGTGATCGACGCGATCCGGGATGACGCAGGCGAGCTTGTCGGATTTGCCAAGGTGACAAGGGACATCACCGAACGCCGCGAGGCGGAAGCGGCACTCCAAGCCGCGCAGGCGGGCATGATTCGTTCGCAAAAGCTGGAGGCGATTGGTCAACTCACGGGCGGCGTTGCCCACGACTTCAATAATCTGCTTCAGGTTATCAGTGGAAACCTACAGTTGCTGAGCAAGGATATCGCTGGGAACGCCCGCGCCGAGATGCGGGTGCAAAGCGCCCTCGCAGGTGTCGCCCGCGGCTCGAAACTCGCCTCTCAATTGCTCGCCTTCGCAAGACGACAGCCGCTGGAGCCAAGAGTGGTAAATGCCGGCCGTCTGCTCAAGAACATGGACGAGATGCTTCGTCGTGCCCTCGGCGGCGAGGTCGAAGTCGAGACGGTGGTCGCCGGTGGGCTGTGGAACAGCCTCATCGACCCGGATCAACTGGAAAATGCGATCTTGAACCTCGCAATCAACGCGCGCGACGCCATGAACGGCGAAGGCCGGTTGACGATTGAAGCAAGCAACGCCTTTCTCGACGACGAATATGTCCGGCATCATGACGACTTGGCAGCGGGACAATACGTCATGATCGCGGTGACCGATACGGGCACCGGCATCCCGACCGAAATCCTGGAGCGGGTTTACGAGCCATTCTTTACCACCAAAGCGGAAGACAAGGGGACGGGGCTCGGCCTCGCTATGGTTTACGGCTTCCTCAAGCAATCCGGAGGACACGTCAAGATCTACAGTGAGGTGGGCGCTGGCACCACCGTGAAACTCTACTTTCCGCGGGAGGCAGCAAGCGAAGACGCTCTGGTCGGGGCTCTGTCCGGGGAGGTAAAAGGCGGAGAGGAAACCGTCCTCGTGGTTGAGGACGACGATGAGGTTCGCGAGGTCGCGGTCGCGATGCTCACGGAGCTCGGCTACCGCGTGGTCAAAGCGCGAGACGCGGCGAGCGCGCTTATCGTCGTCGATAGCGGCATTCCGATAGACCTTATCTTCACCGATGTCATGATGCCGGGCATCCTGCGTAGCCCGGACATGGCGCGCAAAGCCAAGGAACGCTTGCCCAACGTCGCTGTACTTTTCACGTCGGGCTATACCCAAAATGCAATCGTGCACGGTGGACGGCTTGATCCCGGAGTGGAGCTCCTGGCCAAGCCTTACACGCGCGAAGCGCTCGCGCGGAAAATCAGACACGTGTTGGTCAACCAGGCTCAAAGGCGCGTCGCTCAGGGCTCGCAACACTCTGCCGATGAAAAGGCCATCAAGGACGCGACAGTGTTAGTCGTCGAGGACGATTTCCTGATCCGCCTTTCGACGACGGAGATGCTGAGCGACGTCGGATGCAAGGTAAAGGAGGCCGGCACGGCTCAAGAGGCACTGAAGATCCTTGATGAGCAAGCAGTGGACGTTTTGCTCACGGATGTCGGCCTCCCAGGAGTTTCAGGCCTGCAGCTCGCGAGAGACGTCCAAGCGCGCCGGCCTGATGTGCGCCTGGTTCTCGCAACAGGGGACAGCGGGACGAAACTTGAAGCCGCGCGATTGGGCGCGATATATCTGGCCAAGCCTTACACTCCCGCGTCTCTTCGCCAGGCTTTGCAGCATGCGATGAAAAAAAATCGCTGACGCTAAATGGCGGACATCGTCGAATTGTAGGTGGCAGACCTCATCGACAACATCATAAGTTTCGGTCTAGGCAACGGCATCGAATCCTAGGACAGCTGATCACCCGCTGGGTTTGGGACCCGGAAGAAAATATGCGTAAGATACCGCCATTCGTCTCTGATGGCGGTATTTGCTGAGTTCCTAGTTCGTACTGTGATGCCGGGCTTTATCAAGCCCGAGCTTGCGATCCTGCGGAGCAAGGCTCCCTCGGGCGACTAGCTGCATGAGATCAATAGGACGGCTACCGCCTCCAGCTCCACGTCGACCGGGGGCACCGGAAGGCCTACACGCGCAGCGGCCTTGACTGATCCAAGCGTTTCTCGTTGATCGCCACCTCATTCGACGTCCCGGCCAAGCCATCATCGAGGCGAGGTGGTGGTGGTCCATGACGTCCTGGCCACCACTCGAGATCGACGTTCGAAACGCTGGCGCGCAGGGGTGGATGAGAACGGTGACTGATCAAGGCCTGGTGACCAGTGACGATCCCGGCTTTCAGCCGCGCAATGATCGATCTCTTCAGTCGAGAACGGCAACCGACTGCAGCTGATGAGCGCCCAAGCTGTCTCGGGCGACGCCATTGAGCGCCATCCGACAAACAACGTTCCCGCACTTGGGGGTGCGGGGCAGGGAACCCTCGCGGCCGACAGAGCTTCTTCTTCGATGGATGCCAAGACAAAGAGACCCGAAGGCCCGCTATCTGACAAGCGTGACGGCTTTGTCAGCGTTAGAGGGGCGCGCGAGCACAATCTCAAGGATGTCTCGCTCGACATCCCCCGCAACGAACTGGTGGTCTTTACCGGGGTTTCCGGATCCGGCAAATCCTCGCTGGCGTTCGGTACCTTGTACGCGGAGGCTCAGCGGCGGTATCTTGAATCCGTGTCGCCATACGCGCGGCGGCTCTTCCACCAGATGCAGGTTCCCGACGTCGACCTCGTCGAAGGACTACCCCCGGCCGTGGCACTGCAGCAGCAACGGGGATCGCCGACGACCAGATCCTCGGTGGGAAGCGTTACCACGTTGTCGAATCTGCTGCGGATGCTCTATTCGCGCGCCGGCGATTATCCGCGGGGCCAACCGTTGCTTTACGCGGAATCCTTCTCGCCCAACACGCCGGAAGGCGCTTGTCCCAATTGTCACGGTATCGGACGGGTCCATCAAGTCGACGAACGGAGCTTGGTGCCGGACGATACTTTGACAATTCGAGAACGGGCAGTCGCGGCGTGGCCGACGGCTTGGCAAGGCCAGAACCTCAGGGACATCCTCGTTACGCTGGGATACGACGTCGACAAGCCGTGGCGCGAGCTGCCGAAGAAGGATCGCGACTGGATCCTTTTCACTGCCGAGCAGCCGACCGTCCCGGTCTACGCCGGATACACTCCCGCCGAAACGCGTCGGGCCTTGAAGAGAAAGGAGGAACCGAGCTACATGGGCACCTTCACGGGCGCCCGAAAGTACGTTCTTCAAACTTATGCCACTACGCAGAGCGCGATGATGAAGCGCCGCGCGGCGCAGTTCTTGTCAAGCGACGATTGCCCGGTCTGCAAGGGCAAGCGGCTCAAGCCGGAAGCGCTTACCGTCAAGTTCGCCGGCCTGGACATCGCCGAGATCTCGCGCCTGCCGCTGAACAAGCTGGACGCGCTCGTCAAGCCGTACATCGATCGAGCCGAGCAGGAAGCGGCTCATCCCGAGAAGGCGCTCGTCGTGCAAAGGATCGCCCACGATCTCGCGGGACGTCTCGAGGTCTTGCTTGATCTCGGCCTGGGCTATCTCACGCTTGAGCGAAGTACGCCGACATTGTCTCCGGGAGAGTTGCAGCGGCTTCGGCTTGCGACGCAGGTCAGATCGAACCTGTTCGGCGTCGTCTACGTGCTGGACGAACCGTCGGCCGGCCTGCATCCGGCCGACACGGAAGCGCTGCTGCGGGCACTGGACCGTCTGAAAGCCTCGGGCAACTCGCTTTTCGTAGTCGAACACGAGCTCGACGTGGTGCGCAAAGCTGACTGGATCGTTGATGTCGGACCCGACGCGGGAGAGCAGGGGGGCAAGATTCTTTATAGTGGACGGCTCGCGGGACTGGCCGAAGTGGAAGCGTCCCAGACGCGACGTTTCCTCTTCGACGAAGCCGCCGAGCCCACACGGAAGATTCGCGAGCCGCATGGCTGGCTGAAGCTGCGGGGAGTCACGCGCAACAATCTCGACGGCCTCGATGCCGATCTTCCTCTCGGTGTTCTCACCTGCGTCACCGGTATCTCGGGTTCGGGGAAATCCAGTCTGATCAGCCAGTTTCTCGTCGAAGCCGTCGCCGAAAAGCTGGGGCAGCGTCGAGAGGCTGATCCGGACGAAGGCGAACTGGTGGAGCCCGTGCGGTCACTTGGCGGCGAGATCGCCGCGGGCCTTGATCGCATCAGGCGGCTTGTCGTCGTCGACCAGAAGCCGATCGGACGGACGCCGCGGTCCAATCTTGCGACCTACACCGGATTGCTGGATCACGTTCGCAAGCTGTTCGCCGCTACGAAGCAGGCGCGTGCCAGGCGATACGACGCCGGTCGGTTCTCATTCAACGTGGCCAAGGGGCGCTGCGAAACGTGCGAGGGCGAAGGATATGTGTGCGTCGAGCTACTTTTTCTTCCCAGCGTCTATACGCCATGTCCGGCTTGCAGGGGAGCTCGCTACAACGCGAAGACGCTCGAAATCAGGATACGCGACAAGTCGATTGCGGACGTGCTGGCGATGACGGTCGATGCCGCTTTCGCCTTCTTCGAGCATGACGACATGCTTTCCCGTTCGCTGGGCGTGCTGCGCGAGGTCGGGCTTGGCTACATCAGGCTCGGTCAGTCGGCGACCGAGCTCTCTGGAGGGGAGGCGCAGCGGGTCAAGCTCGCCACCGAGCTCCAGCGGGCTCAGCGCGGTGGGGGACTCTACGTTCTCGATGAGCCGACGACCGGCTTGCACCCGTCCGACGTCCGTAAGCTTAGCGGGCAGCTTCAGGGGCTCGTCGATGCCGGCAATACCGTGATCCTGGTTGAACATGATATGTCGGTCGCGGCAAATAGCGATTGGATCGTCGATGTTGGCCCCGGGGCAGGCGACGAAGGTGGCCGCATCGTGGCCTCAGGGCCTCCGAAGCAGGTCGCCGCATCCGGAAGCCGGACAGCGACTTATTTGGCGAAGGTACTTTAACGTCAGCGAGATCAAGATGAAGGTGACCGGGCTCAAAAGAGCATTTCGTCACCTAAGACATCTCGAATTTCCGCGGCCATCAGAAATCCGTCGTACTCACTTGTCCTCAAATACCCAGCCTGATCATCGAAGGGTTCGTCGGCGGCTAGCATCTGCTGCGGGCGCTTCGGCTGCGGGGCTTGCAAATCCTCCGCGGAAAGGCCGCCGCTCCTGCAACGGCTCTGCGGCCGAAGCTGAGCACTTCGATGACGGCGGCGCGGTCGGCTTCCGGTCACGGCGAATACTGATGGAAGATTTGAATATCCTCCATGCGCGCGTTCGCACGGAAACGAACCCCTCCCAGAGTTTCGCGAACCAGGGGATCGTCAGGAGCTTAGGCTTCACGACTACGAATATCCGCTCCAACACCAAAAGGCTGAACGCGTAGCAGGCGATGATCATCGCCGTGCCTGTCATCCAGTGACCTTTTCCCGCGACGGCCACGGCTACGAGCTTCAACGGTTCCACCGTGGCGGCCGGCACCGCCAGCAGGAGCAGCGATGGATACGGGCCGAGGCCTTCTATCATCCGCCTGAGACTCATGCGAAACGCTCCAATCGCGGGGTAACTGCAACGACCTGCGGATGTTCCGGAGGTGGAACATCCGGTCTTTTCGATGGTTCTATGCGCGGGCGATTTGAGAGGACTTGACATGAGCATTATCGTCGATCCGAGCCAGAGAGCAGCCGACGGCTTGAAGCTGGAGGCCGAAGCCGATGCTTGGCGAAAGAAGCGCAATCGGCGACCCGCCATCTTGAGCGGGAAAGTCCCTGTGGTTCTCATCCCTCGGCGCTCGCCACCTGCTTCGTTGCCGGAGCAGCGGGCAAATCGCGCACCCTCGGCCACCACGGCTTAGCGGCCAGACCCGAAGCGCCGCAAATGTCAAATACGGGGAAAGCAGGCGCGAAAAAGCCGGACACGAATAGACCGCGCGTGATGGCCCACCGTCCGGACCAACGGAAGCCGCTGCCTTTAGGGCCAAACGCCCGTATGAACGCTCGAATTGTATTTGCGCTGGTCCTGGTGGCGCTCGCCCTGTGGACAGCCGCCAGCTTTCTGCCACCGCTCATCTGGGCCACTATCTTGGCCGTATCGCTGTGGCCACTGTATTCCACGTTCTCGACTCGGTTCATGACCGGTCCATCAGCATCGGCAGCGCTTGTATTCACGCTGCTCGTCGCACTGGTGCTGGTCACCCCGATTTCGCTTGCCGTCTACGCGCTCGCCCAGCAAAGCGACTTGCTCATCGATTGGCTGAAGAGGGCCCGCGAGGGCGGGGTCGAGGTCCCGGACTGGGTCGCGCGATTGCCCATCGCCGCCGAAAGCATTGAGCAATGGTGGCGCGCCAACCTGTCCGACCCGAAGGTCGCCACGGCCTGGTTGAAGACGCTGAACGCCGACAACGTGTCCGACCTGTTCACGACCTTCGGCGGTCAACTGATACATCGCCTATTTCTGTTAGCCTTCTCCCTGCTGGCTCTATACGCATTGCTGCGCAGCGGCCGAGCGATCGCTAATCGAGTTCTGGAGACGTGCGACCGTCTTTTTGGCGAAGCGGGAGAAGGCCTCGTGGAAAAGATGGTCGACGCTACGCGCGCGACCGTGAACGGAACGGTTCTCGTCGCCGTCGGAGAGGGGCTGACAATCGGTGCCGCCTATTTCGTCGCCGGCGTGCCGAATGCCCTGATGTTCCTGATCTTCACAACAGCCTTCGCGCTGATTCCATTCGGCGCTTGGCTGGCGTTCACCGCCGCGGCGGTCGTGACAATATCCACTGGCGGAAGCGGAATCACCGCGGCCGGCGTGTTTTTATGGGGGTCCATCATTATGCTGGCTGGCGACCACTTCATCTGGCCGTCACTGGTGGGCGGTTCGGCGAGGCTGCCCTTCCTACTCGCGTTCGTGGGAATTTTCGGCGGACTGGCCGCATTCGGCTTGATTGGACTGTTTGTCGGGCCGGTCATCATGGCTGCGCTTCTCGCGATGTGGCGCGAGTGGATCTTTCGACCAGCCCCGCAGGCATGAGCGCGGCACTCTATCGCCGCCGCAAGAGCTGACCTCCGCAGGAACCATGATCGTGCAACGCCTCTTGGATCGGTTTTTTCGCAACCGGAAGATGGGCAGAATCACGATTGCGCGGTCGCCAACCGTAACGGCCTTTGGGAGTGGCCCTTGGCCAGCAAGCTGAGCCTCGTCCTCACGGCAGTATTTAAAGGGCGTTGGGCCGCCTACGAAATCGCCCGCGGGTCAATCCCTCACGGCCTCCAGAGGCCAGCTTCGCTATCGTCGAGTCCGGCCGCTTCTGCGAATTCGTGAGGCCCGCGCAGGCGGCTCTTCCTGGGCTATCGAGCCGATCCAAACGGTTAGTCGATCTCTTCGATCACCGGCGTTCGCGCCGCTCGACCACGTGGTTGTGGCCTGTCGCGGTGAACGATGGAGAGGTTCTGCCCTTCCCATCGTGTCGCCTCGCTCAGGAAGGAACTTTCCCGCCGGGGACCGGTTCGCATGTTCAAACCGCAGGCCTGCAAGCTCAAAGCGGGCGATCGGTAGCTAGGTTTACGCCGATGACGCCGTCCGACCCAGTCAGGAGCGCGCACGATCGACGCCAACGTAGGCTATTGATCGTGCTGGCGTTTGGATTCCTCGTCTTCGGCGGCGCCGCGGCCGCTCTCTTCTACCTCCTGCAGCCCGAAACCCTGCGGATCGCCGTCGGCCCGCCAGGAAGCGACGACCAGCAGGTGGTCGAAGCTATGGCCGAGACTTTTGGAGAGGAAAGCAGGTCGGTTAGGCTCTCCCCGATCACGACCGAAGGCGCGGCCGAATCCCTTGCTCTGCTTGGCTCCGGTAAGGCCGACCTGGCGGTCGGGCGCGGAGACCTGAGCCTGCCGGCGGATGCGCAGACGCTGGCCGTGCTGCGCAAAAACTACGTCGTCCTGTGGGCACCTTCTGGGCGACCAGGCAAGGGTTCGCGCCGAAAGCCCGCGGGGAAGATCGGCGAGATCGCCGGATTGGCCGGTCACCGGGTCGGCATCATTGGGAAGACCGGCGCCAATGCGGCGCTCCTGCGCACCGTTCTGATCGGCTCCGGCGTGGAGCCGGACAAGGTAGGGATGGTGCAGTTCGGGACGGACCAGATCGAAAAGCTCGCCCAGGACACGAGTCTCGACGCCTATCTTGCGGTAGGTCCGCTCGACAGCAGGATTACGGCCGATGCGATCGCCGCGACCATGCGATCACGCGGCGCTCCGAATTTTCTTCCGATCGATGCATCCCAAGCCATCGCGTTGAAGCAACCGCGCTACGAAGCTGAAGAAATTCCCGGCAGCATCTTCAGCGCGAACCCGGCGTGGCCGGAGGACAAGGTGGACACCATCAGCGTCAATCATCTCATTCTTGCCAGGAGGGAGCTTGCCGAAGCCAAGGCGGCGGCCTTCTATCGGCAACTGTTCGCGGTTCGCGACACGATCTCGCGACGCTTCGCCGGCGCCGCGCACATCACCAAGCCCGAGACGGAAAAGGAGGCGGAGCCCTCCGTGCACC